>JAGSPQ010000768.1 GCA_018262385.1 Myxococcaceae bacterium
GACCCCTTCGCTCGACGAGGCGGCCCGCATCCTCGGGGTCGACGCCTCGACGCTCTACCGCAAGCGCAAGAAGTGGGAATCGGAGGTCAGCGGGTGAAGCCCGCGGTCGCTTCCCGGCAGGCCGGATCGCACTCCGCCAGCGGGTGGAGGTGCTTCGCCGCGTCCAGGCAGAAGGTCTCGAGCACCGGGTTCCCGCCGCCGTCGCGCCGCAGGCAGTTGGCCGAGAAGTTCTTCCAGTTGATCTCGTAGAGCGCCCGCCGTTCGTCTGCGCTCGGAGCGGGCGTTCGGCCCAGCTGCGCGTTGATCACCAGCCCGCCCACGATCAAAAGCATCAGTCCTGCCGCTGGCTTGAAGTCCGGGGCCACGGCCGGTCTCAAGCACCCGCTGTGCCTGCGGGCCGCCCCGCAGCCGTCACCGGGGGGCGACCGCAAATTGCACGACGGCCGGCAGACGGTCGGGCGGATTGCACGATGCGCGCCTCCCCGGCGGCCCGGTGCCCGGCCTGGGCGGCGGCATGCGCCATGCGATGGCAACCCCCATGAACGCCACGCCCGTGCCTGCGGCCGATGCCGCACACCTCAAGGGGAAGCTCGGGGTGCTGATGGTCGCCGCGCTCGGGATCGTCTACGGCGACATCGGCACCAGCCCACTCTACGCAATCAAAGAGTGCTTCAAGATGAAGGACGGGCTGGTCACCGAGCACGCGGTGGCGGTGACCCACGGCAACGTGCTGGGGGTGCTCTCGCTGGTCTTCTGGAGCCTCACCGTGGTGATCGCGGTGAAGTACCTGGGCTGGATCATGAGGGCGGACAACAAGGGAGAGGGCGGGATCTTCGCCCTGCTGGCGTTGATTCCCCAGGGCACCGACCAGCGGGTGTCGCGCGTTCGCAATGGGGTGGTGCTGGCCGCGCTGTTCGGCGCCGCCCTGCTCTACGGCGACGGGGTGATCACCCCGGCGATCTCGGTCTTGTCGGCGGTCGAGGGGCTGGAGGTGGCGACCAGCGCGGCCAGGCCACTGATCCTCCCGATCACCGTCGGCGTGCTGCTCGCGCTCTTCGCGGTGCAGCGCCGCGGCACCGCCGGCATCGGCGCGGTCTTCGGCCCGGTCACCGCGGTGTGGTTCCTGGCGATCGCCGCGCTTGGGCTGCCGTACATCGTCCGCCACCCCGAGGTTCTCGCGGCGGTGAACCCGAGGTACGCGATCGACTTCTTCACCGCCAACGGGCAGCGCGGCTTCGCGGTGCTCGGCAGCGTGGTGCTGTGCATCACCGGCGGCGAGGCGCTCTACGCCGACATGGGCCACTTCGGCCGGCGTCCGATCCGGATCACCTGGTACGCGATCGTCTTCCCCGCGCTGCTGCTCAACTACTTCGGCCAGGGCGCCTACCTGCTCGAGGTGGGTCACCACGCGCGGCCGTTCTGGGCGCTGGTCCCCGAGGTGCTGATCTACCCGATGGTGATCCTCGCCACCGCGGCGACGGTGATCGCCAGCCAGGCGCTGATCTCGGGCGCCTTCTCGCTCACCCGCCAGGCAGTGCAGCTGGGCTACTTCCCCCGCGTCACCATCATTCACACCTCGTCGAAGAACGAAGGGCAGATCTACATCCCCGAGGTCAACAAGGCGCTCGCCGTCGCGTGCGTGCTGCTGGTGATCGCCTTCCGGGAATCCGACGCGCTGGCCGCCGCCTACGGCATCGCCGTCACCGGCACGATGGGGATCACCTCGATCGTCTACTACTTCGTCGTCACCCGCCGGTGGGGCTGGGCGTGGTGGAAGGCGCTGCCGCTGGTGGCGCTGTTCCTCTCGTTCGACGTCGCCTTCTTCGGCGCGAACCTGCTCAAGTTCCTCGACGGCGGCTGGTTCCCGATGGCGCTCGCGGTGGCGATCTTCGTGCTGATGACCACCTGGAAGCGCGGCCGCCAGCTGCTGGGGATCCGCTTCGCCCAGACCGTCGTCCCGCTCGAGAGCCTGCTCGAGGACCTCGACGCCAACCCGCCGTACCGGGTGCGCGGCACCGCGGTCTTCATGTCGGGCTCGGCCGCGGGAACCCCGCCGGTGCTGCTGCACCACCTCAAGCACAACCAGGTCCTCCACCGGCAGGTGGTGCTGCTGTCGATCCTCCCGGCCGACCTGCCCAGCGTCCCGAAGGACGAGCGAATCGTCGTGCAGGATCACGGGCGCGGCTTCTACCGGCTGATCGCGAAGTTCGGCTTCATGGAGACCCCGAACGTGCCGCAGCTGCTGTTGGAGGCGAGGGAGCACGGCCTGGTCTGCGAGCCATCGACCACCAGCTACTACCTCGGCCGGGAGACGCTGCTCACCGGCGGCAAGTCGAAGATGAGCCGCTGGCGCAAGGCGCTGTTCGCGTTCGTCTCGCGCAACGCGCTGCCGGCCACGTCCTACTTCGCCATCCCTCCGGGGCGGGTGGTCGAGCTGGGGATGCAGGTCGACCTGTAGTCAGGCCGGACGCTGCGGAACGGTGAACCAGAAGCAGCTTCCCTTGCCCGGCTGGCTCTCGACGCCGATCTCTCCGCCGTGGGCCTCGACGATCTCGCGCGCGATCGCCAGGCCCAGCCCGGCTCCTTCCGGCCGGGCACCCGGCACGCGGAAGAAGCGCTCGAAGATCCGCTTCTGGTGCTCGGGGTTGATCCCGACTCCGGCGTCACGCACCTCGAACCGCCCCAGCCTGCCTTGCCGCGAGACCTTGATCTCGACCGAGCCCCCAGACGGCGAGTAGTGAATCGCGTTGCTGACGAGGTTGCCCAGCACCAGGGCCAGCCGGCTCGGGTCGATCTCCACCTGGTCGAAGAACGGCTCGATCTCGGACGAGATCGTCACCCCCCGCTGCTCGGCGGCCCCGCGGTGGGGCTCGAGCGCGGAGTCGAGCCACTCGCGCAGCTGCACCTGGCGCCGTTCGAGCTCGAGGCTCCCCGACTGGATCCGGGACAAGTCGAGCAGGTCGTCGACGATCGCCTGCAGCCGTTCGCAGTCCTCGCGAGCCGCCACCAGCAGGTCCAGTTGCTTGGCGGTCAAGGGGCCGGCGGCGAGCTCGACGCAGAGGTGAATCGCCATCCGCAGCGAGGTCAGCGGAGTGCGGAACTCGTGGGCGACGGTGGCGACCAGGTCGTTCTTCAGCTCGTCGACGCGGCGCAGGCGGGTCACGTCCTGCAGCACCACCGTCGCGCCGATGATCCCCGCCGACTCGTTGTAGACCGGCGACCCGCGCGGCAGCAGGAAGACGGGGCCGTCGGCCCCCTCGATGCGCAGCGCCTC
>JAGSPQ010000769.1 GCA_018262385.1 Myxococcaceae bacterium
CCGGTCGGGATCCACCTGCACCTGGTACTGCTTCTCGAAGCCGCCGACGGTCGCGACCTCCGCCACCCCCTCGACCGACTGGAGCGCGTAGCGAACCGTCCAGTCCTGCAGGCTGCGCAGCTGCTGCAGCGAGTGGCGGCCGGTGCGATCGACGAGCGCGTATTGGTAGATCCACCCCACGCTGGTCGCATCGGGACCCAGCTGGGGATTGACGCCCGGCGGCAGCTGGGCGCGGACCTTCGAGAGGTACTCGATCACCCGCGAGCGCGCCCAGTAGAGGTCGGTGCCGTCCTGGAAGACGACGTAGACGAACGACATCCCGAACATCGTGAGGCCGCGCACCGTCTTCACCTTCGGCGCGCCGAGGAACGAGGTGACGATCGGGTAGGTGACCTGGTCCTCGATCAGGGTCGGGTTTCGCCCCATCCACTCGGTGGCGATGATCACCTGGGTGTCCGACAGGTCCGGCAGCGCGTCCAGCGGGGTGTGGCGCGCGGACCAGGCGCCGGCCCCCGCGAGCGCAATCGCCGCGATCAGCACCAGCCAGCGGTTCCTCCCCGAGAACGAGATCACCCGCTCGGCGAGGCCCCCGCGCGGCTCAGTGTCCGCCATGACCGCTGGGTCCTCCGGGGCCGCTGGTCGCCTTCAGCCGGCTCTCCGAGTCGAGCAGGAACTGCGCCTGGGTCGCGACCGGCTCGCCTTCCGCCAGGCCCTTCACCACCTCGACCCACTCCCCCGCCTCGACCCCGAGCGTCACCTCGCGCGGCTCGACCTGCTCGTCCCTCACCACGAAGACGAGGTTCCGGGTGCCGGTGCGGATCACCGCCTGCTGCGGGATCGCCAGCCGCACCCCCAGCGGGGCCTCGAGGGTGGCCCGCACGAACGCGCCCGGCCTCAGCGCGCGATCCGGATTCTCGAGCACCACCCGCGCCTTCAGGGTGCGGGTGCCCTCGTCGATCACCGGCGAGAGGAAGGAGAGCTGCCCGGCCCGCGGCTCGGGCACCGCCTCGATCGCGAGTCTCACCTGCTGCCCCGGCTCGACCACCGGCACGTCGGCCTCGAAGAGGTCGATCACCGCCCACACCACCGACAGATCCGAGACCACGAACAGCTCGGTGCCGGGCTCGACGTACATCCCGTTGATCGCCTGCCGGGCAATCACCGTCCCGTCGCGGGGAGCCAGCAGGGTGAAGGTCCGCGCGGGCCGCCGGGTCCGCACCAGCCGAGCGATCTCCTTCGGCGGCACGTCCCACAGCTGCAGCCTGCGCCGGGCGCTCTGCACCAGCCGCGGCCCCCCCAGCCCCTGCCGCAGGATCGAGGCCAGCTCGAGCTCGGCGGCGAACACCGACGGGCTGTACAGCTCGGCGAGCGGATCGCCCTTCTTCACCTCTTTGCCGACGAAGTTCGCGCTGACCGACTCGATCGTGCCCCGCACCTTGGGGTGCACGTGCGAGGTCCGCGTCTCGTCGAAGGCGATCACCCCGAAGGCGCGGATGGAGCGGGTCAGCGCGCGCCGCTCGGCCACCGCGGTGGTCAGCGCGAAGCCGCCCAGCGCGCCGCCCTCGATCTTCACCGGCACGTAGCCCGGGGGAGATCCGGCGTCCGCCGTCACCGCGTGCCCGGCGTGGGGATCCTGCGCCCGGGCGAGCCCCGCCACCGACAGCACGCAGATCGCGGCCCAGCGGATCATGACCCAACGTTGACCTCCCCGGTCGCGCGCCCCAGCTCGATCCAGGCCGCATCGAGCTCGAGCTCGGCGCGCACCGCGTCCAGCTGCGCTTCTCCCTGCGCGCGGGCGGCATCGAGCACGCTGACCAGCGGGAGCTGGCCCGAGGTGTAGGCCACCATCGCCAGCTTCACCGCCTGCTGCGACAGCGGCAGCAGCCGGTCGCGCGCGGCGGCGAAGCGCGCCTGGGCCGAGAGCACCCGCTCGCGCGCGGCGCCGACCTGCCCCTGGATCATCGTCCGCATCGCCTCGACGTCGGCCTCGGCCATCCGGCTCATCGCGCTGGCCTCCTCGTACCCGGCGCCGAGCCGCTCGCGGAAGATCGGCAGCGAGACCCCGGCCATCAGCATCAGGCCCGGGCCCTCCATCATCGTGTTGGCGGCCCCGATCCGGACGAAGGCCATCGGGAAGTACATCGAGCTCATCACCTCGACGTTCGCCCGGGCCGCCTCGGCCGACGCCCGCATCTGGGCCAGCTCGGGCCGCCGCTCGATCGCCGCGTCGACCAGCGCGCTCACCTCGGAAGGGCTGCGGGTCGGAGTCGTCAGCTCGCTCTGCGGCACCTCGGCGCTCGGCGAGGTGCGCCCCATCGCCGCCTGGGTCATCGCCCACGCCCCCAGCACCTCGCGCTCGTAGGCCAGCAGCTCGCCGTCGAGGCGGGCCACCTCCACCTCGGCGCGCACCGCCTCGCTCAGGCTGGCCTGGGTCGCCGCCACCCGGGCCTGAACCGAAGACTGCACCTGCGCGGCGAGCGCCCGCAGCTCGGTGGTGACCGCCTTCATCCGCTGCGCCTCGACCAGCAGCAGGAACGATCGGAGCGCGTTGGCCTCGACGTCGAGCGCGGTGATCGCGATCTGCGCCCGCGCGGCGTCCGCCTGCCGGCTGGCGGTGCGGGCCCGGGCGCCGCGGACGCGCGAGAGCGGGAAGTCCTGCTGCAGCTGCACGCTGTAGTTGACCCCGTTGAGCTTGAACGGGAGGTGATCGACCCCGCCCATCAGCATCGGATCGCTGAGCGCCCCGACGATCTTCGGGGTCTGGGCCACCGCCTCGGCGCGGGCCCGGGAGGCCTTCAGCTCCTGCCGGTTCGCCCGGGCCTCCGCCAGCACCTGCTCGACGGTCAGCGGCTGGGCCACTGCCGCCGCCGGGGCGAGCAGCACCAGCAGCCACCCCCCGGCCGCAAAGGGTGCAGTCCGCTTCGCGGCGGCAGCATTTGCCGGGGCCCTGTTCCGCGCTGAGTGCTTGAAATCTCGGGTCAAATTCCGCTCCTTGCCGCGTTCGCCACCCATAGGCGAGCCACGCCGGGGCGTGACCGAAAGGAGGTTCTGCAGGCCCGGCGCCAACCGGCGGACCTCGATGAACCTGGGCCAGAACGTTGCGCCCCGGCTGTCACAGGAATAGGCCGGTCGCCTAACCACTTTCGAGCAGGCGTGACACCAATCAACCGGGAGGCTGCAAACGACGCGCTGCGCAGGCTGCAGGTCGGAGACCGCTCGGCGTCGAAGGTGGTCTTCGAGCTGCTGTGGCCGGTGATGCACTCTTTCGCC
>JAGSPQ010000770.1 GCA_018262385.1 Myxococcaceae bacterium
CTCGGGCCGACATCGAGGAACGACGTCACCCCGAAGAGCACCTTCACCGTCTGCCCGAACCCGACGTCGTAGATCTGCGACTGCGGAGTCGTGAGGGGAATGGTGAGGCCCGGCTCGACCTTGAAGCTCAGGTCCACCGCATGCGCCGACGTCGGCAACGCGAGGATCGCGAGGGCTGCACCGGCGCCGAGAGCGCGCAGCACCGTAGAGGATGCTTCGAACATCGTGACTCCCGTTCATCTTTGGATCGATGGGTCTCGGGCGAGGAGTGCCCGAGAGTGCGTCTGCCAATGGACGTGAGCAGCCGTCGTGCCACGGGCCAATACCGCCCCGTTGCTGCCCGCCCACACGCCGCCCGCCGTCGAGATTCGCGGCGCAGGGGCGAATCGCTACGGTCCTTGTCCGGGCCGGCGGGCCGTAGAGCTGCTTCCACGCCGTCTGGTGGTCCACCCGGACCGCGGCTCAGGGGGGACGACTTGGAGCGTGTCGGGCGACTCCTTCGAGCACCGCCAGCAGCTCATCGTCCGGGGCGTCACTCTCGACGGTCACCCGGATGATGCGCCCCTCACGCGGTCTGAAGGTCAACCGCGCACGCGTGGCGCTGGAGGATTGCTGGCGATGAAACGATTCCAGCTGCGAGAGCTGGATGACGCGGGTCCCCCACACCTTCCGCACCCGAACCACCCGTTCGAAAATCTCGAGTCGAACTGCAATCGAGTACGCGACGAAAAGCGGGAACGGGATCCCCGCGACGACGAGGGTGATCCACTCGAGAGCAGTCTCGGCATTGGTCGCCAGCAGGGGCAAGACAATCGCGGCGAACGCCAGAGTCGCCAGCGTGATCGAAGTGTCAGGCGAACGCCGGCGCAGCAGCAGCTTGCCGAATGAACCGTCTGGCTTCGAAGGCTCGGCCACCGACGGGTCATACCGCAAACGCTCGAGTCCGCGTGGGCGAGGAAGTTGACCTGTGACTGTCGGCGCGCTGAACCTCTAATCCAGGTGACACGGCAGAAACCGTCAATGCTCGGCAGCTTCAGCTTCCGGGGATCCTGCGCCGTGCGCCAACGTCTCCAGCGCTCGTGGCCGCAGCCGGTAGCTCGCCTCGAACCCCTCGAACAAGTCGAGGTACTGCTCGAGGTACCGGGTCATCAGGAAGTGCCGGCGTACCTTCTCGTGCGCGGCCGCGCCCATGCGCCGCCTCAACTGCTCGTCGGAGAGCAGGAGCACGAGGCGCTCGGCGGTCTGCTCGATCGACGAGACGAGGAAGCCGTTCACCCCGTCGTCGATCTGATACGGAATGCCTCCGACGTTGCCGCCGATGACGGGGGTCCCCTTCCACATCGCCTCGGTGACGGTCAGCCCGAACCCTTCCCGCAGTGATTTCTGGAGCACCACCGCGGCCCGGCGCTGGAGCGCGTTGACCAGCGACGTGTCCTCCCTCGATGACTCCGTGAGGATCCTTCCAGCGGTCGAAGCGCGACACCTGGACCACCAGGGGCAGGTCGGTCGGGATGCCGTAGTGGCGAAGCCGCCGATCGACCTCGCCCTCGGGGAGCTCGCGGTTGGTGATGCTGAAGGGGTCGATCGCCGGCTGGAAGACCAGCTGGGGGACGCGCCAGGGCTGGCGGTACTCCGGGGCGCTCTCGATCACCGCGTCGTACTGCTCGATGAAGTGGGTCAGGTATTCCCAGATCTCCCGGCTGGGGTTGCCAACGTCGATGTGACACCGCCAGATCCACGGCCCGTGCCGCCGCGAGAACTCCACCAACGGGAGCGGCTGAGGATCGTGAACCACGACGTAGTCATGATCGAACCGGTTTCGAACCGCGTTCTGGAACGCCACCTCTTCGTAGATCTCCTTCTTGATCTCGGTGAGCCGGATCGGCGCCCCCTGAAGCGCGTTGTGCATCTTCTTGGTGATGCTGAAGAAGTCCGGTGGGCCCTGAATGGCTCGCCACTCGGCGTTGAGGCCCAGCGAGCGCATCAGCAGCGTCAGCGAGGACAGCATCTCGGCGACCCCACCCCCGAAGTAGGTCGAGTTGACATGGACCACGCTGCGCCCTGCCTCGCGGCGGCCCTTGGCCAAGATCCGGTCTACCGCTTCCTGCCCGATGAACGGCTCGTAGTCCTCGACTGTCACCATCGTGTGCTTGCTCGTCATGGCCTGCCTCGGCGAACGGTCCATGAGTTCAGTCACCAGCGTCGGCGGAATTTGCATGGTTTTCGCGCCCGGCTGCCCGGGAAGAAAGTCGGCGGTGACACGCGCGCCGGCCCGCCCTGGCTCCGCGGCGCACCTGACGCTCGGGCAGGCGCTGAGCGCGGTGAACCTCTAATCCCGGTTGTTGAGGGTGTAGCCCGGCTTCCCGCCCACCGGCAGCACCTGCAGCTCGAGCTTCCGGCTGACGTCGTCGTAGGCCCTGCCGATGTCGATCACCCCATCGCCCTCGGGAGTGCGGAAGGACACCGCGTCGATGCTCAGCGGCCCGTCGCCCCGCTTCTTGTTCCAGCCGACGTCGATCCCCTGGTCCCGCGCGGCGGCCACGAACTTGTCGCGCAGCTTCGCCATGTTCGCCTGGCGCTGCTCGGGCGAGACGTTGGCGGCGACGAGCTCCGGGTTCTCTTCGGCCAGCCTGGCGAGGATGTCCTCGAAGATCGCCCGCCACGCCGAGCTGATTCCCCGCACCGGGCCCGCGCTGCCGGCGGCCGCGGCGCCTCCCGCGGGGGCAGCTCCGGGGGGACCTTCGGCCTGCCACGCGAGCGCCTGGTAGCCGGGATCGTTGCTGTCCGCGCCGCGCAGGAAGTCGACCACTTCCCCTCCCGGGTTCTCGCGGGTGTGGATCATCGCCTTGTCGCCCTTCACCCAGTCGATCTGAAACCCCGCCGCCTGCATCCCCGGCGCGATGTGCTGCTTGAACCAGAACTCCGCCTCGGCCTTGGTGCGCGGCATCGTGCCCGCCGCCTGGGCGAGCCTGGCGAAGGTGTACTTGGCGGACTTCGGCTGCCCATCGGCCTGCAGCTTCAGCGGCGCCGCCAGCTTCTCGTTGTCGAACCCGGTGAACACCGGCGGAGTTCCGTTCGGGGCGCCGGCCAGCCGGGTCGCCCGCGCCGACGAGGTCTCTGGCGCGCCGAAGCCGGTGGGTGGGTGCGCGGGCTGGGTCCCGGTCGTCGCCCGCCACGAGCCCGTCTGCGGCTTGAACGCCGGCATCTTCTGGGTGGTCTCGATCCTCGACTCGGGCGGTTTCGGCGGCTTCCTCGAGGGGATTTTCATGGCCCGCGACTATCGCACGGCCGACCCGGGCGGCTCGAGCCCACCCTGGCGCACACCGGGTTACGGAACGGGCGCCGCCGGAGTCTCCAGCTCCTTCTTCCGCTTCTCTTCGCGGTCCTGTTTCCAGCCGGCGAAGAGGAGGAAGCCGATCCCGGCGAGGATCGCCAGGTCCGCGATGTTGAACACCCCGGTGCGCAGGCGGCCGATCCCCATGTTCATGAAGTCGACCACCGAGCCGTCGTTGCGCGCGCGATCCACCCAGTTCGACAGCCCGCCGCCGGCGATCATCGCGTAGCCGGCGACCTGCAGGGGGTTGAGCTTCGCGTTGGCGGCGGTGAAGATCACGATCCCCAGCAGCAGCAGCCCGACCGCGACGGTCAGGATCCCGAACCGCATCGCGGGAGGCAGGTTGGCGCCGAGCGAGAGAAACGCCCCGTCGTTGGTGGCCCAGGTGAGCCGGAAGGTGTCCCCCAGGTACGAGCGCATCGGCTCGCCCTTCAAGGTGGCGTTCGCCAGCTGCTTCGTCGCCTGATCGCACCCCACCGACAGGCCGAGCACCGCGAAGAGGAGAAGCAGTCGATTGAGGAGCGTCACGGGGGTCTCCTGCCAGATTCAGAAGCGCCCCGCCAGCGCGATGCCGCCGGGGCCCGGCACCAACCGCACGGCGAGCGGGTCCTCGACGCCATGAAAGAACCAGGGGATGGCGAAGCCGATTCCCGCTCCCACCAGCCAGCCGACCAGCACGTCGCTGAAGCTGTGCTTGTCGGCGGCGATTCGCAGCATCCCGGTGGTGAGCGAGAGTGGCACCGCGAAGGCCCACACCAGGAAGCCCTGCCGGTAGCCGCGCAGCGCCGTCACCGTGCCCGCCGCGACCGCCAGGCTCATCGTGAAGGTCGCGTGCCCGCTGTAGAACGCCAGGTTGTTGTCGGGCGGCGCGTGGGTCAGCGGCTTCTCGGTCTCGGCCAGCTGGTGGACGAAGGGCCGCTCGCGCGCGACGAGGAACTTCACCGTCTGGTTCAGCGCCTGCGCGGCGAAGACCGCCTCGAGCACAATCAGCGCGTCGATCGGAAACTCGCGCAGCGCCCCGTCTCGCGCCGCCAGCACCGCCTGGATCCCCAGGGTGATGAACGCCCCCGAGACGAACGCCACGTTGCTGGCGTCGTCCGCCACCGAGGCGCCCTCCCGATCGACCTTCGGCTGAAACAGCGAGCGGAAGGACTCATCGAGGCTGTTGCCCGAGCACCAGCGGCACCGCGCCGGGGCCAGCTGGTTCTTCACCGCGTACTCCGAGACGAGCCAGCCGGCGCCGAGCACCGCGGTCACCGGCAGATCGACCGCCGGGCGCCACTTGAGCTTCGAGACGCGGGCGGGCGCGGGGGGCAGGGCAGGGGCCTGGGCGAGGGC
>JAGSPQ010000083.1 GCA_018262385.1 Myxococcaceae bacterium
AGCCCGAACGTCATCGCGCCCACGAACGACGCGACCAGCCGGTGCGAGTGCTCGTACTGCTTGCCGTCCACCATCTGGGGGATGAACTTGCCCTCGCACAGCGGCCAGTCGGGGCAGGCCAGCCCGGACTCGGTCACGCTCACCACTCCGCCAAAGATGGTGAGGATGAAGGTGGCCACCGCAGCGGCAACGGCGAAACGATAGACGTGCACGCGCCCCCCTTATCCAGTGCGTGCTGGATTCTCAAGAGACCGCACCCGGCAATTTTCTTCTCCGATTACCGGCCGATGAAGGCGAGCTTCGGATCCACCGACTGGCCGTCTTCGACCACCACTTCCGCCCGCACCGTGCCGAGCCGCTCGTTCCACGCCTCGACCTCATAGGTCCCGGCCGGAACGTCCTTCAGCTCGAAGCTTCCGTCGTCGGCGGTGACGGCGAAGAACGGATGATCGCTGACCACCACGAAGGCCTTCATCCAGGGGTGCAGATCGCAGCCGATCTTCACCACCCCGGTGACGTGGGGATCCTTGGGCAGATCCGGCGCGCCGGGAGCCTGGATGACGTTGAACAGCGCCTGCCCGCCCGCCTCCGCGCGCACGCTGTGGGTGGTTCCGTCCGAGTTGCGCAGCAGGATCTTCTGCCCCCGCACCGCGCCCTGCAGCCACGGCTGGTAGGTGCAGCCCTTCTGCTCGAGGATCACCGGCGTGGCCGGCGCGGCCCGGGGCGGAGCGTTCTTGGAAATCCGCACCAGCGCCCGCCGCTCCCACGGGACCACCGCGCCCTTGCAGGCCGGATCGGCGGAGACCACCTTCTGCGCCTTGAACGCGCGGCCGTTGAAGTCGACGGTGCCGGCAATCCGACCCAGGCCGAGCGCGAAACCGGGAAAGAGGAGCAGCAGCGCGGGGAGAAAGACCCCCAGCCTCATGGGCTCACTGCGCGAGCTTCGACATGTCCGCGGCGCACTCGCCCCGCGGGGTCAGCTTCATGTACTCGGCGGCGGTGGCCTTGATCAGGTCCTTGTCCTTCGCTTCGCCGAACTTCTGGAGGAACCGGGCGAAGTCGCAGTAGGCCTTCTCGAACTCCTTCTCCGCGTTGAGCGCCGCCTCGTACGCGGCACGCGCGCCGGCCTTGTCGCCCTTCGCCTCGAGCGAGACGCCCTGCTCGTCGTAGGACGAGGCGACCATCAGCGAGTCGCCGTAGAACTCTTCGCCGGCCCGCTTGAAGAAGTCGGCGCTCTTGCCGAAGTCCTTCTTGTCGTCGCGGTAGATCCGCCCGAGCGCGTAGCGCGCCTCGGCGTTCTTGGCCTTCGGGTCGCGAATCGCCTTCTCGTACTGCGCGATCGCGTCGTCGACCTTCTTCTGCTTGTAGAGCGCCTGCGCGAGCAGGGTGGTGAGCTTGGGGCTGTCGGGCACGAGGGTGAGCGCCTTGCGCAGCGCCTCTTCGGCGTCCTTCTCGCCGCCCTCTTTGCGCATCAGCACCTTCGCCAACTCCACGTGGTAGTGCGCGCGCTGGGAATTCATCGAGAGCGCGGTGCGAACCTCGGCGGTGGCGCCGGCGTAGTTCTCCTCGTACAGCAGCCGCTTGCCACGGATCAGGTAGAGCTCGGGGTTGCCCTTGTCCTGCATCGCCAGATCCTCTTCCTTCTGGATGTCGCCCTTGGCCTTGGCGCAGTCGATCCCGGTGCCCTTCTTGAGCTCTTCCTGGAAGTCCTTGTTGGTGTAGAGCGGCAGGTCGCGGCAGACGCGCGAGATGAGGAAGGCCTGGACCATGTGGGCCATCGCCAGCTGGCGCGGCGAGGGCGGCGGCTGCGACTCGAGCACCCGCTTGAGGTACTTGGCGGCGGTGACGTAGCCGTTGGCCGGGTTGGGCTGATCGAGGATCAGCAGGCCGGTGCCGATCAGCGCCTCGGGGTGCGAGTCGCGGGTGTACTTGAGCGCGGTGCTGAAGTGCTTGAGCGCCTCGCCGTCGTTGCCGCGGCGGCGGGCGAGGGTTCCCAGCGCCGAGTAGACGCGCGGATCATCGGACGCGGCCTGCTGGGCGGACTCGAGGTTGTCCTTGGCGCCGTCGAGATCGCCCTGGTTCATCTGGATGAAGCCGAGGGTCAGCAGCAGCAGCGAAGGCCGCGAGCCCTTGTCCTTCAGCTCGTCGACGACGGGCTTGAGGTCCTTGAGCCCCTCGGTTCCCTTGCCCGAGTAGTACTTGAGCAGCGCAGTGGTGGCGAAGACCTGGGAGATCGGCTCTTTCCCGCGCAGCTGGTTGGCTTCGGCCAGGTGCTCTTCGGCGCGCTGGTGGGTCGACTCGTCGCCGCCGTGATCACCCCAGCGAATCGCGTAGGCGTACGCGGCGAACGCGTGGGCCTTTTCCGAGTCGGGGTTGATCACCAGCGCCTCTTCCGCGATCGCCGAGGCCTTCTGGTACGAATCGTAGCTGTCGCCCTTCAGCGCGTCCTGCGCCTTGACCAGCAGGGCGTTGACCTGCTGCTTCTGGCGCGCCTTCCACTGGCCGATGCCGTAGTAGGCCGACAGCCCGACGACGACGAGGGCGAACAGCGCGAGGGTGACCGCTCCGCCGCTGGTCTTCCGGCGGCGGCGACTGCCCCCTCCGACCTCGGACAGCTCGGAGATCTCGTTGACCTCGGAAGGATTCTCTTCGTGGACCCGCGGAGCCTGGGTCCGGCGCACCTGGCCCGCCGGGGCCTTGGCCTGGGCGCGGGGCGGCGGCGCGGCGGCGTGGGCCGAAGCGGTGCCGTTGGCCTGGCGCTGGCCGGTCGCACCATTGGTCGGAGCGGCGGCGAGGATCGGCGGCGCCGCGACCGGCGGGGGAGGCGGAGGAGGAGGAGCAGGCGGCTTGGGCAGCTCGACCTTGTACTGGACGAAGATCGCCCGGGTGTCCTCATCGGCCGGATCAATCTCCAGCGCCTTGAGCAGGTTCGTCTTGCCGACGTCGGCCTCGCCGGTCTTGATCTGCAGCGCGCCGGTCATCCGCAGGACCAGCTTGTCGTTCGGAGCAACGCCGATCGCGCCGGCCAGCTCCTCGAGCGCTTTCTTGTCCTTCCCCTGCTCGGCGTAGACCCGCGCCAGCAGCACCCGGGGATCGGGCTTGGCGGGGTGGGCCTTCACGCCCTTCTTGCAGACGACCATCGCCTCCATGAAGCGGCCCATGCCGAGATAGGCCTCGGCCAGAGGTCGGTAGGCTTCGGAAGCCGGGTCGGTGGCGAAAGCGTGTTCGAGCTTCGCGAGCTCGGCCGGGCTCAGCGTCTTGGTGGTAGTCGGAGGCATCGAGAAAGAGGCCGGTTTTTATCGCATCCGCATCCGGATCAGTCAATGTGGTTTCGGTGGTCGTTGACACACTGGGACCGCTCAAGTATCTGCCGCGCGTCGTCACGGGGGCGTAGCTCAGTTGGGAGAGCGTCGCGTTCGCAATGCGAAGGTCATCGGTTCGATCCCGTTCGCCTCCACAGTCGAGACCCCGCCTTGGTGAAAGCCGAGGCGGGGTTTGTTTTTGGGGAAGGCCCTACAGCCGCGACAGGATGAGCAAAAGCACGATCGCCAGCAGGACCGCCCCGGTCCCCGCGATCGCCAGCAGGGCCGGGCTGAGCGCGGACTCCGGGCGGCGACCCTTGAACGCCAGCAGCCCCCGCGCCGGAGCGCCTTCCAGCTCGGTCTCCCGCTCGTGCGCCTCGCGCAGCTCCCGCTCGAGGTCCGACTCGCCTTCCCCGACCACCGTCTCGTCGTCGAGCGCCATCGTGGCGGACGAGGTCACGATCGGATCGGGGGTCACCTTGCGGACGCTGACCGTCCTGCGAGCGTCGCGCAGCGCCTGCTTCGCCGGGCTGCCCGGATCAGTCGGTCGGGAGTAGTCGAGCGGCTCGCCGCCGTGGTCGAGCTGCTCGCCGCTGTCGGTGCGGCTGGGGTCGCCGAGCAGCTGCTGGATCTGTTGCTGGCGCTCGGCAAAGTGCTTCTGAATGAAGGCCGCGCGCTGATCGGGCTCCCACATCTGGGCGGCGGCGGCGCGGTCGAGGGCCAGCGCCATCTCCCGCGCGTTGGCGTAGCGGTGGTTGCGATCGCGGGAGAGCGCCTTGAGCACCACCGAGTCGAGCTCCATCGAGACCTTGCGGTTGCGCTGGCTGGGCGCGGAGATCGGATCGTTGAGCAGCGCGTGCACCTCGTCCACCCGGGTGTCCCGCCGGAACAGCCGGTGGCCGGTGAGGCACTCGTGGAGCACCACCCCGAGCGAGAAGACGTCGGTGCGCCCGTCGAGCTCTTCGCCCCGGACCTGCTCGGGCGACATGTAGCCGGCGGTGCCCTTCACCATCCCCATCTGCGTCGTGCAGGTGCGGCCTGCCTGGCGGGCGATCCCGAAGTCGAGCAGCTTGGTGGTGCCGTCGAGGGAGACCATCACGTTCTTCTCGGCGATGTCGCGGTGGATCACCGGGCGCGAGCGGCCGGTGGCGTCTTTGAAGGTGTGCGCGTAGTGGAGGGCGAGCGCGGTGTCGCGCACCGCGGCGAGGGTGAGCCCGATCGGGATCTCTTCCCGGGCCAGCGCGCAGGCCTTGGCGACCTCGACCAGGGTCGCGCCGGGGACGAACTCCATCACCATGAACAGCTCGGGGCCTTCCTGGGACAGATCGTGGAGGGCGGCGATGTTCCCGTGGCTCAGCCCCGAGGTGATCTTCGCCTCCTGCACGAACATCCGCAGGAACTCCTTGTCGTGGCGAATCGAGTCGAGGATTCGCTTCAGCACCACCGGGCGGTGAAAGCCGCCGACGCTCTTCTGCCAGGCGAGGAAGACCTCCGACATCCCTCCTTCGCCAAGCTTGCAGAGCACCTCGAACCGCCCGAACTGTTTTCCGGTGAACGCATCCTTCGCGAGCACCGCGAACGCAGCTGCCTCGGCTTTCACGGGGTGGATCTAAGCACACCCTTGCCGACCAGTTCGTCGATCTCCTGCGGGGCGAGCCCGAGAATCCGGCTCAGCACCTCGTGGGTGTGCTCGCCCAGCCGGGGAGGCGCGGTGGCGGTCTTCGAGGCCTGGGGGAGCGGGCTGCCGATCGCCTTGAGCACGCCGGCGGTGGGGTGGGTGAACGAAAGCAGCTTCCCGCGCGCCGCCAGCTGCGGGTGGGCGACCACCTCGTTGACCGTCGCGATCGTCCCCGCCGGGATCCCCGCCGCCCCCAGCTGCTCGACCCAGTCGAGCGCCGGCCGGGTCGAGAACAGCGCCTGCAGGCCGGGCGAGAGCTGATCGCGGTTCTTCACCCGGGCGGGGTTGGTCGCGAACAGCGGGTCGGTCACCCACTGCGGCGTCCCCAGCATCCGGCACAGCTCGACGAACTGGGCGTCGTTGCCGACGGCGACGTTGAAGTAGACGCCGTCGCTTCCGGAGAAGGTCTCGTAGGGCGCGATCGAGGCGTGGCGATTTCCCAGCCGCCGGGGAGTGGTGCCGGCGTTGAGCGCCGAGGACGCGTGGAAGGTGAGCACCTGGGCGGTGGCGTCGAGCATCGAGACGTCGAGGAACGCGCCTTCGCCGGTGCGCTCGCGGGTGTAGAGCGCGGCGAGGATCGCCTGGAACGCCGCCATCCCCGAGAGCAGGTCGGAGATCGGCACTCCGATGCGGGTGGGCGGCCCGTCGGGGTGGCCGGTGACGTGCTGGAGCCCCGACAGCCCCTGGACGATCGCGTCGTAGCCGGGCAGCGCGGTGAACGCCGGGTCTCCCTCGTGGCCGAAGCCCGAGATCGAGCAGTAGATCAGCCGGGGGTGCGCGGTTCGCAGCGCGGCCGCATCGAGGCCGAGGCGGGCGGCGACGCCGGGGCGGAAGTTCTCGACCACCACGTCGCAGGTGGCGGCCAGCCGGCGGATCAGCGCGCACCCCTGGGGCGCCTTCAGATCCACCGCGACCGACTTCTTGTTGCGGTTGATCGAGAGGAAGTAGGTCGACTCGCCGTGGACGAAGGGAGGTCCGAACGCGCGGGTGTCGTCGCCTTTCTTCGTCTCTTCGATCTTGATCACCTCGGCGCCGAGGTCACCGAGGTTCATCGTGCAGAAGGGGCCGGACAGCACCCGGGACAGATCGAGGACCCGAAGGCCCTCCAACGGCAGGCCCATCGCTTACGGCTCCGGCCGGGGTGGGTGCGGCATCAGACCGCGGCGGGAAGCTCGGGCGGCAGTTCGGCCTCGCCCTCGGCCAGCTCGTGCTCGGCGGCTTCGGCGGGGGACGCCTCGAGGGTGGGCACCGCCTCTTTCTGTCCTTCGACCGGCTTCTTCACCCCGGCGCCCGAGCGGCAGGAGCGGCACCAGGGCTGATTGCGAATCGCCCCGTCGGCCATCTTGCGCAGGCCGAACATCACCAGCGGCTTCATCGCCCGGCACTTGAGGCACATCATCGTGATCAGCACTTCGTTGCCGTCGGCGTCGTAGACGGCCGACTTGCGCTTCTTGCGGGCGAGCTTGGGCGCGTTCGGATCCCGGGCCGGCTTCTCAACGGGCTGCGGCGTCAGGTTCGGCGTGACTTTGTAGAGCAACTTCCCCTCCCGGTGGGTGGTTTGACCGTAGCAGCCAGCACTGACATCTAAGTCATTTCAGGGGCCATTATGCCCGTCCAGCTTGGTGCCGGGGCTGCACTTGTCGCCGTCCTGGAGGAAGGAGACGCGGCCGGTTCTGGGGCCGGCGAACGGCTCCTTCTTCTTCTTCCAGAAGTCGACCAGCGCGTCGCGCAGGTTGAGCTCGCGGTTCTCGCCCAGGTCCACCTGGTCGGGCTCGATGGTGGAGAGGATCGGCGCCAGGCCATCGCCGCCGCGGGCGAGGAAGTCGGGCATCACCACCCGGTACTGGTGAGAAGGGTCGAGCGGCTTGCCGCCCTCGAGGGTGACCAGCTTGAGCCGGTCGGAGGTCGGGCAGCGAGACAGCTTCACCTCGATGCCGGACGACTGGAAGACGCCCTTGCGCGAGCCGTAGGCGGCGGCGAGCAGGCGGGTCAGTTCCTCGCCGGTGAGCTTGAGGGTGCTGATCGCGTTGTCGAACGGCAGCACCTCGTAGACCGCGCCGTAGGTGACGTCGCCGGCCTTCAGATCCGCCCGCAGCCCGCCGGGGTTGAGCAGCGCGATGTCGGCCTTCTCGACCCCGCGCAGCGAGTCGGCGAGGAAGCTGCCGAGCATGCTCTCGTTCTCGTAGTCGCGGCCGAGGGTCTTGGGGACGGACAGGCCCAGGCTCTGCTCCTGCAGCTCTTTGACCTGCTGGAGGGCGGGGTCGAGCAGCGCGGCGACCCGGGCGTCGGTGGTGATCGGCTTGCCCATGAACGTCGCCGCGACGGCGTTCACCGGCTTGCCGCGCAGCACCCGGAAATCGCAGCTGTTGGTGGTGGAGTCGACCGTCTCGCAGAGCGGGATCACCGGCGTCATCACCGTCTTGGTGGGGATCACCTTGCGGGTGGCGGGGTCGACGAACAGCTCGATGGTGGAGAAGAAGCGGCCCAGGCCGTAGGACTCGATCACCGGGGTGCCGTTGATCCGGTGGGCGATCACCCCGTGGGTGTGCCCGGCGACCACCGCGTCGAGGGTGTTGGGGGGCAGGCCGCGCATCATGTCGAAGATCTCGCTCGTCTTCTCGTCGCAGCTGCTGGTGTCGTCGGGGTTGTCCCACTTGGCGCACTTGCCGCCGGCGTGGACCACGGCGATCACGACGTCCGCCCCCTTCTCGCGCAGCTGCTTGGCGGCGATCAGCGCCTCGGGGGCGAGCGAGCCGAACCGCAGCGTCGCGACGTTGACCGGCACGGTGGTGACCGGAGTCTGCGGGGTGGTGAGCCCGAAGATGCCGATCTTGATCCCCTTGCGCTCGATCATCATCTGGCCGTCTCCGGGCAGCCAGCCCGGGCGCGCGCCGGTGGCCTCTTCGTAGATGTTGGCCGACAGCAGCGGGAACTTCGCCTGGGCGATGCGCGCCTTGAGCGCTCCGAACGGATCGACGTTGGGCTGGGTGGCGACCGACACCGGGCCGATCGGGCCGTAGTCGAACTCGTGGTTGCCGATCGACGCGCAGTCGTAGCTGAGGGCGTTCATCGCGTCGATCACCACCGAGCCCTCGGAGAGGTTGGCGGCGAGCGTGCCCTGGAACAGATCGCCCGCGTCGACGAGCATCACGCCGCCGAAGTTGTTGCCCCGCAGGATCTTCAGGTACGCAGCCATCACCGCCGAGCCGCCGGTGCGGATCTCGGCATCGCCGAACTTCTCGGTCTGGCTCATCACCCAGCCATGCTGATCGTTGGTGGCGACGAGGGTGAGGCGAATCGGCCCCGCCTCCTCCGCCGGCTTGACCTCGGCGGTGACGGTGGCCTGAGGGGTGACGCAGGCAATGGCGAGAAACAGGACGGCTGCGAATCGTTTCATTCTTTTGGGAGTCCCGCCGTGACGGAGGAAGACACCGCCGATCCAGGGACGGTTTTCGATCATTAGCCCGGCAGCTTCCCTTCCAGCAATGGGGAAGGACGCGTCGGATCGTCGGCGTCGCACACCATCCACAGGATCGAGCCGGGCCGGAGGATCACGCCCTCGACCTTGAAGGTGGGCTCGAGCCGCTCGAACCGCTCGGGCGGCTGGCCGGGCTGGACGATCGCGATCCCTGCCCCGAGGCAGGCGCCGTCGTTGTAGCTGTCGGCGGTGTTCTCGCAGACCGCCGAGAGGATCAGCCGGCCATCGGGCAAGGGGCACAGATCGGTGGGAGTGAACGGGACGCCGTCGAGCCCGC
>JAGSPQ010000084.1 GCA_018262385.1 Myxococcaceae bacterium
AGTTCCGCCGCCGCCGCCACCGCCGCCGCCGCCGACGCCGCCGCCAGTTCCGCCGCCGACGCCGCCGCCAGTTCCACCGCCGACGCCGCCGCCAGCTCCACCGCCGACGCCGCCGCCAGCTCCACCGCCGAGGCCGCCGCCAGTTCCACCACCGACACCTCCGCCAGTTCCACCACCGACTCCACCACCGACTCCGCCGCCGATGCCGGTCCCTCCACCTCCGCCGAGACCCCCATCGGAAAGTCCCGCGGGTGTTCCACAGCTCACGAACAACGCCGGCACGAGGACGAGCAGCCACGAGGTGCGCATCCGCAGACCGTACCGCGTTGCCGCGCAGAGGGCCGCAGACGGACCCGATGCTCGGACCCGATGGCTCGAGCAGGTAATTCGATCGATGCGCCGCGCTCAGCCCGGTTACGCGCCACCTGAAGCAGGCCGGCGAGCCGGCAGCCGATCCGCCGGAGCCGCCGCGTCACTGCCGGTCGAGCGCGTACAGGCGCGCGAACGGCTCTCCCACCGAGCGGCGGTGGTAGTAGAGCGTCTTCTCGTCGGGGGACAGCGACGGCGCCTCCATCACCACGCCCGGGACGGGGTTGGTGACGGCGAGGTGGCCGGGCAGGTCGAAGGGGCCGGTGGCGTCGGCCCGGGTGGACCGCATCACGCACATCACCACCTGGTCGAGGTGGGTGAGGTCGACCCAGGTGCGGGTGAAGAAGAGCTCGCGCCCGTCCGCGGAGAGCGCCTCGGCGTACTCGAGGAAGGTGGCGGTGTTGACCTTGCCCAGCAGCGCTTCGAGCTCGGCGTCGGAGAGGCGGGTGAAGGTGGCGCCGCTGCGCCTGGCCGCGACGATGTCCGATTGGCTGGGGAGGGCGCCGTCGAACTTCGCCTCGTCGAAGAAGAGCCACTGCGAGTCCCAGGTCACCTGCACCCCCTGGGACGCCCACGGCGCTCCTGAGCGGGTGAGCCCGTCGAGACGGCGGATGCCGCTCACCGTGGCCACAGGGGGCGAGCCCGTCACGGTGAGGGTCGCGGCGTGAATCGTCTCGCTCGGGTTCGGGTAGGTGCGGGTGCTGATGAAGAAGAACCCGCCGTCCTGGTCGAGCGCCGGGTTGCCGTCCACCGTCGGGGTCTGCAGCCCGGCGCCGGGCAGCAGCCCGAGCACCACGAACGCCTGCCGGGCCTCGTCCCACCGCGCGTAGCGGAGATCCTTGTTTCCGTTCGAAGGGTCGTCGTTGAAGAACAGCCAGCGGGCGCCGCCGAAGTCGCGGACCTCGGGCTCCTCGACGTTCTCGGCGTAGGCGGTGCCGTCCGGCTGAACCACCGCCACCTGCCGGGGGCTCGACCAGCCCGTCACCGCACTGCCGCCGCACACCTCGGACACCGCGTAGACGCGCGTCTTGGCGGGACACGCCGCGACCGCGAAGGCCAACAACAGGGCCGAGACGGCCGAGGTTCCACCGCGACTGAGGAGCATCAGAGACTCTTTTCCGGTTCGGGGGTCCGGGCAAGGTCTCAGCGCGGATCCCGCTCGCGCGTTCGACTTGCTCGGGCCGAAACCTGATCGGTGCTCAGAGGTGCACGAAGCAGTCGATCGCGAACACCCCGAGCGCGTCGGTGAGCTTGACCCGGTTGCCGCGCACCTTGCCCGCCGCCGCCGCGTACGGCTTGCCGTCGGGCGACGTCTCCTCGTCCGGCAGCAGCACCGCCAGTTGCTTGATCTTCAGATCCCGCGGGATCGCCACCGCCAGCATCCCTGCTTGCGCCTGCTGGTGCGCATCCTCCACCGACGCGCGCGTCCACCCGCGCATCGGGCCCTCGTGGCGCAGCCAGTCGACCGTCTGGCCCAGCGAGAGCTCTTTGGCTCCGGCGAAGTGGGGGATCTCGCAGTTCATCGCCCGGCTGACGTCCCAGACGAAGATGTGGCCGCGCGGCTTGTCGGGCGCGTCGTTCTCGTAGCGGGGGTTCTTCCCCACCGCGAACTGGTTGATCACCGTCTGGTACAGCTCGGCCGAGCGGCGTCCCTCGCGGCTCTGCACCGGCGCCTGCACCGCCTTCCAGAGGTCGCGGTTGACCAGCTCCTTGGCGGGGTTCTCCCCGTCGTACGCCACGCCGATCGCCGTCGCCTCGTCCTCGTCGTCGCTGAACAGCGGGGCGGCGGTCTTCCCGAGGGTGCGGGCCAGCACCGCTTTGCTCTGCGCCTCCCGCGCGCCCTGGAACGCCGAGCTCAGCTGGGCCTTCTGAAACGGAGTCGGCTCGCGCGGCGCCGAGCTGGCCGGCCCGGTCACCGCCGGCAGGCTGGCGGTGGGCAGCGGCCTGGCCGCCGGATGCGATCCGGTCTTGCTCGACGGCGGCAGCGGCCTGGCCGCGGGGTGCGATCCGGTCTTCGAAGGCGCCAGCGGCGCGAAGGCAGGGTTGGTGCCGGTCTTGCCGGAAGTCGGCGCGCTCGCCGCCGGGTGCAGGCCGGTGCTGCGGCCAGGCGCGCTCGCGACCGGGTGCGCTCCGGTGGGCCGCTTCTTCGGATCGCCGCCGTCGAGGTCGAGCAGCTTTCCTTTTCCCGAGCTGTTTTCCCGCTCCGCCATGCGGCGCGAAGTGTAGCCCCGGGCCGTTTTTTTGCCGCGATGTATTCCGCGTGCTCACATTGCCCAGGCACACCTCTGTAGCGAAGCGATGCCAACAAACCTCCTCCTGTCGATTTTTCTGATCAGCTCCTTCGCGCTCACCGCGCACGCCGCCTCCACTCCAGCGGCCGACGCGGCGTACCAGGACGCGAAGAGCGCCTACGCGAAGCTGAAGTCGGACGAGGCGAAGCGGAAGTTCCGGCACCACTGGCTGAACGTCGCCCACCGGTTCGACAAGGTCGCGAACAAGTGGCCGAAGTCCGATCGCGCGCCCGAGGCGCTCTTCAACGCCGCCGAGCTGTACTCCGAGCTGTCGCGCTTCTCGCAGAACGCCGAGGATCTGGCGGCCAGCGAAGCGGCCTACCGCAAGCTCAGCGAAGGCTTCCCGAAGCACAAGCTGGGCGACGACGGAGCCTTCGGCCTCGCCCGCCTGCTCGCCGACCGCCGCAGTGATCCGGCCGGAGCCCGGGCGGTGATCGAGGCGGCGCTGGAGAAGGGCGGGGGCGACTCGAAGGCCGAGCTGAACCGCCTGCTCGCCACGCTCCCCAGGCCGGCCCCGAAGCCGGCGGCGGCGCGCCCGACGATCGCCGACGCGATCCGCAAGGCGGGGCGGAAAGACGAGCTGAAGCCTCTTCCGATCGAGCGCAAGCCGGTGCGGATCGCCGCCGAGCTCGACGAAGAGGAAGAGGTCGTCGCTCCGGTCAAGGCGCTCGCCCAGGCGCGCCGGGCCCCGCCGCCCCGGCCCGAGCCGCAGGACGAAGAGCCCGCGCTGGTGCCCGACGAGACCGAGGCCGCGGCCGACGGGCTGAAGCTGCCCACCCTCTCGAGCCTGCAGGAGCGGCTGCGCGACGTCCGCGTCGGCGCCAGGCCGCTGCCCAGCCAGGACGCGGCGTTGAGCAAGCGGCTGAAGCGAGCGGCGCGCGACGAGCACAACGCCGAGTTCACCCTCGCCGAGCAGCTGGGGCTGAAGATGCGCCGGGTGGTGATCGACGCGGGGCACGGCGGCCACGACACCGGCGCGATCGGCCCGACCGGGGTGCTGGAGAAGGACGTCTCGCTGGCGATCTCGCTCCAGGTGGCGAAGAAGCTGTCGGCCGCAGGGCTCGAGGTGGTGCTCACCCGCGACGACGACACCTTCGTGCGGCTGGAGGATCGCGCGAAGTTCGCCAACCAGAAGCGGGGCGACCTGTTCCTCTCGATCCACTGCAACGCCGGCCCGAACAAGACGATGCGCGGAATCGAGACCTACACCCTCAACACCTCGGCCAACCGCTACAGCATCCGGCTGGCGGCGCGCGAGAACGCGACCTCCGAGCGCGGGGTGTCGGATCTGCAGTTCATCCTCGCCGACCTCGCCACCAAGGCGAACACCGAGGAGTCGACCCGGCTGGCGCAGCGGGTCCAGAAGTCGCTGATTCGCGACCTGAGCGCGCAGCACAAGGGGATCAAGGACCTGGGGACGAAGGAAGCGCTGTTCTACGTGCTGCTGGGCGCGAAGATGCCGGCGATCCTCGTCGAGACCTCTTTCCTCTCGCACCCCGAGGAAGAGAAGCTGCTGGGCGACGAGAAGTACCAGTCGCAGATTGCGGTGGCGATCTCCGACGCGGTGACCGGCTTCCTCGAAGAGCGCGAGGCGAAGCTGGCCCGGGTGGACTGACGGCGCCTACTTCGGCGGAACCGCCTTGAGGATCCCGCCGCCTTCGGTGCCGAGCCAGATCTCCGAGGGCGACCAGCCGTCGATCGCCGTCACGTTGCGTTGGCTGCCCGAGTCGACCATTCGCCAGTTGATCCCATCGAAGCGCAAGGCAAACCCGAACGGCACCGGCGTCACCGAGCTGCCGACCGCGTAGAGGTTGTCGATGCTCGAGCCCCACAGGCCCGCGACCACGTCGGGGCGGATCCCGCCCGGCATCTCGATCGCGGTCAGGTCGGCGGTGTTCCAGTAGGTGCCGTAGCTCGAGTCGCCGAAGGAGAACGCCTCGCCCCCGCCGGGGCTCCAGACCGCGCGGTAGTCGGCGTGGTTCACCGTGCTCGAGTTGCGGGGGGTCCACACCGCGGTGCCGATCTTCGAGTACAGCGCCCCGCTGCCGGCGACCCACAGCTCGAAATCGTTGGGGCAGTGAATCGAGTACAGGTCGCGGGTGCCGGCGGTGCCCTGGCTCTGCAGCAGGGTCGAGCCGCCCTTGAAGATCGTGCCGCTCATCCCCACTCCGTAGAGGTACTGGCCGCAGTGGCGCAGATCGCGAATCGGGCCGGTGATCCCGGTGGTGGGGATCGCGCTCCAGGCCGCTCCGTCGTAGTGGTAGACGGCGTTGGGGGTCGAGACCACCACGTCCTTTCCCTTGGCGGCGATCGCGAACAGCTCGTTGCCGAACGGCTGGGGGGCTCCGAGCAGCTGCCAGTTGCCGGGCCCGACCCGGGTGTAGACCGAGCCGATCTTGCTGCTGCAGGTCGAGTTCACGCAGTCGTTCACCAGCGCGTAGACCCCGCCGTCGGTGGCGGCCAGGTCGCGCACCGCGCCGTAGAACCCGCGGGAGAGCTCGGTGAAGGTGCCGGCGCCGTACTCCCAGATCGCGCCGAGGTCGCCGACCAGGTAGCCAGAGGTGGAGGCCAGTCCGCCGCCGAAGAACCCGCGCGGGACCTGAGGGCTGCGCCACCCGACCAGGTTCCAGCCCGGAGGCATCGGGATCCCCGCGTCGGCCACCCCGGCGTCGATCGTGCCGGCGTCCAGCTCGCCCGCGTCGACCTCGCCCGCATCGGGATCCCCGGCGTCCGCGACTCCGGCGTCGCTGGTTCCCGCGTCGACCTCGCCCGCGTCGACCTCGCCCGCGTCGACCGGCCCCGGGCCGGCGTCGGGAATCGGCGCGTTGGGGTCGAACAGCAGCGCGTAGCCGGCCTTGTTCGCCCGCCCGCCGATCACCACCCGCCCGTCGATCACTCCGACCGTGGTCGCCTCGGTGATCACCGGCTGGGGCGGAAGGTTGGAGGCGGTCCAGCCGCCGCCGCTGAAGTGCCACAGCTTGCTGGCGCCCACCGCCCACGCTTCGCTGCCGGCCGCGTCGACCAGCACCCCGGCGGTGAGCAGCGTCGCCAGCTGGGTCTGGTAGAGCGAGTCCCACGCCTTCTTCACCGGGTCGTACTTGTAGATCGAGCCGCGGCTGCCGACGGTGACGAAGCCGCCCTGGCCGTCGCCCACCACCGACAGCAGCGTCTCGAACGACGGGCTGTACTCGGTGACCCAGACCCCGTTGCGCCGCACCAGCACGTCGTTGCCGACGCCGACCGCCATCCCGTGGGTGCCGTCGTACCAGAGGGCGCGCGGCTCGCAGGACGCGAACACCTTCACCGCCGGCGCCGCGGTGGCGCCCTTGAGCTCGATCACCACCCCCGCGCTCCCGGTGACGCCGACCGCGACCGCGTTGTCGACGGAGGTGCCGCCGATCGCCTTGAGCACCACGGTGGGCGAGGAGAAGAACCGGGTCCACTGGCCGGTGAAGTCGCGGCCGAGGATGGTCGCGTTGGCGCCGACGAACACCGTCCCCAGCCCTCCGGGCGCCAGGGTGCCGCCCCACAGATCGTTGCCGGTCGGGTAGGGGTTCTCGTGGACCCAGGTCGAGGGCCCGACTGCCGAGCCGCGCACGCTCACCGTCGCGCTGGCCGACTGCATCCCGGCGCGGGCGAACACGGTGGCGACTCCGGGTCCGATCGCGATCAGGTTGCCGGTGGTGCCGATCGCCGCCACGCGGGGAGGCAGCACGCTCCAGGTGACGGTGGCGTCGATCGACGCCCCGGTGGGGTCGACCACCTTGGCGGTGAACTGCTGGGTCCCGCCGACGTCGAGGGTGACTTCCTTCGGCTCGACCTCCAGCCGGGCGATGTTCGGCTCGGTGGGGCTGGTGAGCCAGAACAGGCCGAGCCGCTCGGTGCGCGCTTCGACCGTCTTGAACATCGTGTTGGTGACTGCCCCGGGCAGCTGCAGGTACGGATCGGTGGCCGACTGGCGCCGGCTGTCGAAGGTGCCCGGGTCGACCGCCTTCGGCACCCGGTCGTCGATCCACGGCAGGTAGATCTTCACCGGGACGGCGAACATCACGCTCGAGGGGCTGAACCGGTAGCCGAGGCTGATCCGCTTGCGGCCAGGCACCTCGGGGATCCCGGTGTCGACCAGGGTGAGGGTGATGGTGACGGTGGCGCTGACCGCTCCCTTGGGGATGTCGAGCGCGGCGCCGTTGCGGATGAAGAGGCCGCCCTCGGGGCCGACGGTGATCGGGCCGGTGGCGCCGCCGTCCTCTCCGACGTCGATCTTCGGGATGCAGCCTGCCAGCAGGCAGAGGGCTGCCAACATTGGCCAGTTGCGGTTTGAGTTGGAAATCAAGGAAGGGTCCTTTATTTCTTCGGCCCGGCGATCCGCGCGCAATGTACGGGAATCGGAAGTTGTTTTGAATGTTAGCTGCTGGCCCAAGCCAAGGAATGTCGCGATGAGTGTCTGGCCCCTCGCCGTCTTCTCGTTGTTGGTTCCTGCGTTCGCCCTCGCCCAGTCGCCGCCTGGCGCGGCAAAGGAACCCGTGGCGGTGGCGTCGCTTCCCTCGCTCGCGCCGTTGGTCGATTCGGTGCGGGCCAGCGTGGTGAACGTCGACGTCCAGGCGCGCCGCGCCGCTTCGGCCGAGGAAGGGTCGGAGGACGAGCAGATGGAGCGGTTCTTCGGCCGCCGCGGCAACCCGAAGAACCAGCTCAAGCAGGGCGCGGGCAGCGGCTTCATCGTCGATCCCCGCGGCCTGGTGCTCACCAACAACCACGTCGTCGAGGGAGCGGTGATCATCCGGGTCCGCCTCGAGGACGGCCGGGCCTTCGACGCCGACGTGCTCGGCCGGGATCCGCTCACCGACCTGGCGCTGCTGCGGCTGCGCGGCAAGCCCGAGAACCTGCCGGTCGCGCGCCTGGGCGACTCGTCGACGATGCGGGTGGGCGACTTCGCGGTGGCGATCGGAAATCCGTTCGGGCTCGCCTCGTCGGTGTCGCTGGGGATCGTCTCTGCGCTGGACCGCAACATCCACGCCGGCCCCTACGATCAGTTCCTCCAGACCGACGCGGCGATCAACCCCGGCAACTCCGGGGGGCCGCTGTTCAACCTCAAGGGCGAGGTGATCGGGATCAACACCGCGATCGTCGGCGGCGGCACCGGGATCGGCTTTGCGGTTCCCTCCAACGTGGCGAAGGCGCTGATGCCGCAGCTGGAGAAGGACGGCGCGGTGACCCGGGGGTGGCTGGGGGTGGGGATCCAGGACTTGAGCCCGAGCCTGGCGAAGGCGATGGGGATTCCCCAGCTGGAAGGAGCGGTGATCACCGCGGTCAACGACGGCTCTCCGGCGAAGCGGGGCGGGGTGGTCGAGGACGACGTGATCGTCTCGATCGACGGCACCAAGGTGCTCTCGGGGGGCGGGCTGTCGCGCACGGTCGCGCTCAAGCGGCCGGACACCGAGGTGAAGCTGGCGGTGTACCGCGGGGGCAAGCCGCTCGAGCTGAAGGTGAAGCTCGGCACCCGGCCGGATCTCGAGAACTTCGCCGCCCGGGCGGCCCCGGCCGAGCCGCCGGGGGCCAAGCAGCCGCGGGTGGGCCTCAGCTTCCAGGACATGGATCCGCGGCTGTCGGAGACCGCGGGCCTGCCGGTGAACGGCGCGCTGGTGGTCGAGGTGACGCCGGGATCTCCCGCCGAGCGCGCCGGGCTGCGCCGGGGGATGGTGATCGTCGAGGCGGGCAAGAAGCAGATCCGCGGGCGGGATGATCTGATGAAGATCCTCTCGGAAGGGAAGAGCGGCACGGTGGTGCTGCTGCGGGTGATGCTCCCCGGCAGCGGCGGCCGGGTGCTGCAGGCGCTCGAGCTGCCCTGAGCGCACGCTCGCCGGGGGAGGGACCCGCGACGTTGGCGATCAGTGACCTCGGTGATCGGCGAACGGCCGCAGGCAAGGACAGGCGGGTGCACTCGCCAGCGGTGGTCCCTCTGGTCCCAAATAATTCGGGCTCGGACAGCTCCACCGAGTCCAGACCCTCGACTTGCCACCCCGAGACGCTTCCTTGCGATGGTCAATGCAGAGGTGGAGTGCCCCACCCCCGCTGGG
>JAGSPQ010000771.1 GCA_018262385.1 Myxococcaceae bacterium
ATTCCCGCCTGCCCGGCCGGGCTCGTCGCCTCGGGGGAGGGCTGCATGTCGCAAGCGGCGGCCCCTCCGATCGAGGTGCCGGGTCCGCCGCCCGCTCCGCCTCCGCTGCCGCCGCCGGCCGTGGTGCAAGCGCAGCCTCCGCCACCCCCGCCGCCGCCCGTGCCTCCCGCGCAGGCGCCGCCGCCCGCTCCGCCCCCGGCGCAGGCGCAGGTGCCGCCTCCTCCGCCACAGGCTCCGGTGCCACCGCCGAGCGCGCCGGTGGTCGCCGCGCCCCCCGTCGAGGCGCCGGGCACCCCTCAGGTGGCTTCCTCCACCGAGGTAAAGCCCAGAGGCGACTTCGCGTGGGCGATCGCGGCGGACCTGATGGTCGACGTCTCGACCCAACGGGCCGGCGCGCGGGTGCGGATCGACTTCCCGTTCAGCCGCGGACCATCCGCCTTTGCGATGGGAGTCGGCTTCGGCGTGCTCTCTCCGAAGCTCACCGCGCCGGTGGACACGATGGTGGTCTTCCCGGCGGAGCTGGATGCGTCTTTCCGAATCGGGCTCGCCGGTGGCCGGTTCCAGATCGTGCCGCGCGCCGCCGCGGTGGTTCACCTGCTCTTCGTGAGCACCAAGAACATTGCGTTCGGTTTCAAGGCGAGCGTGGGCGGGGCCTTTCGTTTTGCGTTTGGCGAGGGCGTCACCCGCAAAGGCGTGATCGCCGGAGTCGACGTGTTGATCCCGATCGTGGGCGCTGGCTGGGTGGTGCTCGGATCGGTCGGCTACACCTTCTGAGCGCCATCCCTTCCTGGAGCAGCTTGCGGCAGGCGGGTCGGACGTCGGGCTCAGCGGCACTGCCCGACTTCGCTCCCACCCGGCGCGATCGCCGAGCCAGGTTTCGCTGCGCTACGGGCCCGGCTCGTCGAATCGACCGACCGGGGCCTGACTGAGCAGGGCGGCCAACCGGCGGCGCGCCTGGTGGAGCCGAGACCAGACGGTCCCCTCGGGGATTCCCAGCACCTCGGCGATCTCCCCGTGGCGCAAGCCCTCGATCGCGAAGAGGGCGAGCACCACCCGCTGATCGGCCGGGAGCGCGTTCATCGCGGTCAGCACCCCGCGGGTCTGCTCGCGCGCCTCGGCGCTCGCCTCGGGCCCGGGCGCCGGATCGGCGAGCTCCTCGACCAGCGGCTCGGACGGCCGGTGGCGCCCACGGATCCGGTACGCCGTGCGCACCGCAATCCGGTAGATCCAGGTCGACAGCTTCGCCTCTCCGCGAAAACCGGCGAGACCCTGGTGGATGGCGAGGAAGGTCTCCTGCGCGGCGTCCTGGGCCTCGCCCCGGCTGCGGGTCAGGTGAAGGCAGAGCGCGAACACCGGCGCGTGGTAGGCCGCGACCAGCTCGGCCACCGCGCGCTGCTGCGCCGGCCGGGCGTCACGATCCGCGGCGAGGGCTTTCATTCGAGCGCCTGACGCTCTCGGCGAAGCCGCGGCAGCAGCACCAGCGACAGATACCCCGCCGACCCGAGGAGCACCACCGGGGCCGACCCCACCGCGACCTGCTCGATCAGCGAGTCCGGAGGCACCCCCAGCCAGAGGACCACCGGAATGGCCAGGCTGGTGGCCACACACATCGCGACCGACTGCCGCGCGTCCCGGGTGCGCTGGTCGAGCCAGCGCCGGTAGAAGGGCAACAGGTCCTCCCCCGTTCCGCGCTCCCACTGCCGAAGCCAGCGGGTCCTCATCCCCCAACAGATGACCGCCACCGCCACCCCGAAGAGGGCGAAGGGCACCACCAGCTCGGGGCGGTGGGGGTTTCGGTAGGCGACCCAGGGCAGAGCGGCCAACGGGAGCGCGCTGAACCCGAGCAGCACCCAGCGCACCACCACCGCCTGGAGCGCCACCTCCCGGTCGAGCCGCGACCAGTCGACGCGCGACAGCTCCGCCTTCACCCGCTCGACCAGGCGACCTTCGATGCGGGTGACCAGCGCGGCGAAGTCGCGGCAGTCCGCACAACCGTCCAGGTGCGCAGCGAGCGCCGCCTGTTCCGCCGGGGGAAGCGCCCCGTGCGCCCGCTGCTCGATCTGCATCTCGAAGGAGTCACAGCCCATGTCCGTCACCTCGCCGTCTCCTTGGTGCCGGGCGCCCGAAAAACCTTCATCGCGAGCTGGCGGGGGTGCCGGATGTGCACTGTGGCGGGCAGCTCGGGTACTCTCCGACGATGGCCCCAAAAATCCAAGGCAACGTCTCGGTCGCCCGGCCGTCGGCGCCCAAGGTCGCGACCTCGAGCTCTCCAGCCCCAGCTCCCAAAGCAGCAGCGGTGAGAAGGCCGCGCTCGAGCAGCTTTCAAGCGGTGGCGGCCCAGGCCCTGGTGGCGGTCGCCAAAGCGCTGGCCCCGCCCTTCACCGAATATGGGAAGAACCTCGCCCCGGCCAGGGGCAACCAGGTGCTCCCGGGCAAGACCGGGCCGATTCCGGCCGAGGCCTGGAAGAACACCCCGGAGATCGTCGGCAACCTTCGACAGGACACCGGGAGCGCCAGCGACCTGAGCGGCGACGACCGCTGTGGCCCCACCAACCTGCTCGCAGGCGCGTTGCTCCAGGGCCAGGCGAAGGCGGCCGCCTTTCTCGACAAGCAGGCGACGAGCCCGAATCTCAACCCCGAGCAGAAGAGCCAGCTGAAGGAGATCGCCAAGGCGATTGGCCATGGCACCGCCAGCTACGACCAGCTGAACAAAGCGGGCGACCTGCTGTACCGCGCGGCCAACACCCGCACCACGCTGGGGGAGGTCGTCGGCGAGTACTTTGATCGCAGCAAGCTCGAGCACGGCGAAGCGCAGGCGTTGAACCAGCTGGCGGCCAAGAGCCCGAACCTGAATCCGGCGGAGATGAAGCAGGCGGCTGACCTGCTGAAGAAGGCCACCGACGGGAAGCTCGAGCTCACGTCCGGCCCCGACCCCCGCGGCAACGGAAAGCAGGTTCCTTTCGTCAAGGTGAACTCCGGATCGACGGACTCCTCAGGGCTCGACGACGGCGAGCTGATGGCGCACGCGAAGGCCGGTGGGCTCAAGGTCAGCAGTCACCCGATCGACGTCGCGGGCGTCGGCGACGGCGAAGACGTCAGCGCGGGGATGATGGCGAAGCTCAAGCCCGGGGAGTCGATGGTGCTGCGCATTGGGCTGACCAACGGCGAACAGCCCAATCACTTCGTGACGATCGGGAAGCTGCCGGACGGCAGGCCATACATCTACAACCCCTCTCCGGGCTCAGGCGACTCCACGCTGATGGTCC
>JAGSPQ010000772.1 GCA_018262385.1 Myxococcaceae bacterium
AGGACCGCTACAACCAGCCGCGGGTGGATCAGTCGCGGGTCCAGGTGAAGCTGCGCAAGGGCAACAACCGGGTGCTGCTGAAGCTGTGCCAGGACACCGGCCAGCTGGGCTTCTACCTGCGCCAGGAGCGCTCCTCGGGCTCGAGCGGGATCGCCAGGGTGGTGCTGCCCGAGGCGGTGCCTCCGCCGGAGAAGGGCTCCGGGCCCCAGCCGGTGGCGCTGCCGACGCTGACCGACGCGCTGGCGCGGCTGGTGAAGCTCGCTCCAGACGACGCGACACTGCGGGCCGACTACGCGACGGTGGTGGGGTGGACCCGCGCCTCGGAAGAGCGCGAGCACCTGCCGGCGAACGAAGCCGACGCCGCGGCGGCGCTGGCCGACAAGCAGCTGGCGCTTCCCAGGCCGAAGCTCAAGGCGGCGGAAGCGGCCGAGCTGCACAGCCTGGCTGCCGCGCTCCAGTCGGACGACACCAACCTGCGGCGCAGCCACCTCGAGCGGGCGCTGGCGCTCGACCCCACCTCGGCGTGGGCACGGCTGCAGCTGGCCCAGCACGAGCTGCAGCACGAGCACCCGGACCGCGCGCTGCCGATGCTGGACCAGCTGCTGCAGGAGTTCCCCCTCTTCGGCCCGGCGCACGTCTCCCGCATCCGCGCGCTCGACGACCTGCACGATCGCGCCCAGGCCCACCTCGCCACCGAGGCGGCCTTCGCGAAGTTGCCGCTGCTGCCCCAGATCGCCCGCGAGGCGGTCGCCACCTCGCGCCGGCTCGATCGCTACGAGGAGTCGCAGGCCCGCGGGCGGATGGCGCTCGCGCTGCGCTTCGATGATCTCAACACCCGCCGCCTGCTCTCCTCGCTGCTCGCCGATCTCGGCCGCACCGACGAAGCGGCGGATCAGCTCAAGCGGATCCTCACCATGGATCCGTACGACCTCAACTCGCGGATGCGGCTGGGCGAGCTGTACGGCGCCAACGGCCGGGCGGAAGAAGCAGTGGCCGCGTTCGCCGAGTCCCGCGCCTACGCGCCGGACGAGCCCGAGGTGCACGAGCGCGAGGGGCGCACCCTGCTCCACCTCGAGCGCAAGGAAGAGGCGCTCGCGGCGTTCACCCGCGCGCTGGCGCTCAAGCCCAACAACCCGGCGCTCAAAGAGGTGATGCGCACCTTGAAGGGCGAGGACACCAGCCAGGGAACCCAGTGGGCGCTGCCGTGGACCGACGAGGCGAAGACGCTCGGCGCTTCGAACGAGGACGCGGTCTACCTCGCCGACGTGACCGCGGTGCGGGTGCAGGCCTCGGGCATCTCGTCGCGCTTCAACCAGATGGTGGTGAAGGTCTTCACCCAGCGCGGGGTGGAGGCGTTCCGCCAGCTGCCGATCACCTGGTCGCCCGATCGCCAGGAAGTGCGGGTGCTGAAGGCGCGGATCACCAAGAGCGACGGCAGCGTGGTCGACAGCTTCTCGGACAGCGACCGCAACATCAACGAGCCGTGGACGGGGATGTATTACGACGCCCGCGCGCGGATCCTCTCCTTCCCCGGGCTCGCGCCGGGAGACGTGCTCGAGGTGCAGTGGCGGCTCGACGACACCTCGGTCGGCAACCTGCTGTCCGACTACTGGGGCGACACCGAGTCGGTGCAGTCGACCTACCCGAAGCGGCGCTACCGCTTCGTGGTCGAGATGCCGAAGGCGCGGCCGCTCTACTGGAACAAGGCCACCTTGCCGAAGTGGGTGACGGTGAAGCAGGAGGAGCTCGACGGGCGCGCGGTCTACCGCTTCGAGTCGCAGAAGGTTCCGCGGGTGGTCCCCGAGCCGCAGATGCCGGGCTGGGCCGAGGTGGCGACGGTGCTCCACGTGTCGACCTACAAGACCTGGGAGCAGGTCGGCCGCTACTACTGGGGCCTGGTGCGCGAGCAGTTGGTGCCCAACGAGGAATTGAAGAAGACCGTCGACGAGGTGCTCAAGGGCGTCGACCGCAAGGACGAGCAGAAGGTGCTGCAGGCGCTCTACGGCTTCGTCGTCACCAACACCCGCTACGTCGCGCTCGAGTTCGGGATCCACGGCTACAAGCCGTACCGGGTCGACCGGGTGCTCTCGCGGCGCTTCGGCGACTGCAAGGACAAGGCGTCGCTGATGAGCGCGATGCTGAAAGTGGCGGGCATCGACGCCCGGCTGGTGCTGCTGCGGATGCGCTCGCTCGGCCAGCTGGATCCCGAGCCGGCGTCGCTGTCGGCGTTCAACCACGCGATCGTCTACGTGCCGAAGTTCAAGCTCTTCCTCGACGGCACCGCCGAGTTCCACGGCAGCCGCGAGCTGCCCAGCGCCGACAACATCGCCAACGTGCTGGTGGTGGAGCCCGACGGCCAGAGCCACTTCTTCACCACCGCCGAGACCACCGCCGAGTCGAACCCGGTCGCGATGGCCTTCGCGGTCACCCTCACCGCCGAGGGCAGTGCCGAGGCGAAGGGCTCGCTGACGGTCACCGGCCAGGGAGCGCCCGAGTACCGCCGCGCCTACCAGGCCGCCGCCAGCCGGAAGAACGTCTTCGAGCAGGCGTGGGCCCAGTCCTTCCCCGGCCTGAAGGTCTCGGAAGTGACGATGACCGACCCGACGAAGCTGGAAGAGCCGGTGCGGCTGGACTTCGCGATGTCCACCCCCCGGTACGCCGAGGCGCTGCCGGCCGCGCTGCGCTTCTTCCCGTTCGGCGCCGGCCGCGCGTACACCCAGGTGCTGGCGCCGCTGGCGGATCGCAAGAGCGATGTCGTCTTCCCCGGCCCGTGGCTCAACTCGTTCCACTTCACCTACGCGATGCCGACCGGCTACGCGGCGGTGGACCTGCCGGCCGAGGTGGTGCTGCCCTCGCCCTTCGGCCAGCTGAAGATCTTCTGCACCACTCCGGCGGGCGTCCTCACCTGTGATGGCGAGATGAAGCTGTCGGCGTCGCGGGTGACGGCGAAGGACTACCCCGCATTTCGCGAGTGGCTCTCGAAGGTGGACCAGGCGTTCTCCCGAAAGATCACCGCCCGCCGCGCCACCGCGGCCGGCGAGACCGCCCAGCGCTGATGTTCCGAGCTGCCCTGCCGCTGCTGCTGCTCACCCTGCCGGCGCTGGCGGCGCGGCCGGTCGCGCGGCCGGTGCGGGGCAGCCTCGACGAGCGGGCGGTGACCCAGGACTCGGTGGGGGTGCTGGTGCGCTTCCTCGGGGTGTCGAAGCCCCAGGCCCAGGCAGGCCTCGACGCGGTGGCCCGGCAGCAGCGGCTTGAGGGGGCG
>JAGSPQ010000085.1 GCA_018262385.1 Myxococcaceae bacterium
GAGAAGCCGCCCGGCCCTTCCGCACGCGCGAGAAAGACCTCGGCCATTCCGCCGGTCGCGAGCTTGCGGACGAGCTGGTACTTCCCCACACGATCCATCAGCACCAACAATCGCCCAACGACGCCCAGTTGCCTACGACTTAAGGCCGGCCGAACCCGCCGCCGATCTGGCCCGGCACCGCGCCGATCAGCCCCTTCAGGCGCGAGACTTCGGCGTCGAGCTTCACCTTCTCGGCCGGCTCGATCGACTTCTTGATCGTCTTGTGGCTCTCGAACGGGTCGATCACCTTCTCGCCCTGCATCAGCTGGTAGTGCAGGTGGGGCGCGAAGCTGTGGCCGCTGTTTCCGGACCTGGCGATCACCTCTCCCTTCTTCACCTTCTGGCCGGCGATCACCGACTTCGGCAGCTCGGAGAGGTGGAGGAACAGCGCGGTGCGGCCCTTGCCGCCCGACTCCTCGACCTTGAGCGAGTTGCCGTTGCCGCGGAAGTTCCAGTTCTTGCTGACGATCGTCCCGTCGAAGGTCGCCTTCACCTCGCTGCCGACCGAGGTCTTGAAGTCGACCCCCTTGTGCTTGCGGCCGTCCTTGAGGAGCGAGGTGACCTGCTCCCAGCTGTCGAGCGGGCCGTCGACCAGGCGCTGCTCGAGCTCGTCGCCCGACGGCTCGTAGAAGCGGGGGAACACCTCGTCTTTGGCCTTGAACCGGTAGGCCTCGAAGGTCTTGCCGAACTTCTTGCTGGTGAAGCGCACCGCGTGAACCAGCGGCTCGGCGTTGGCGCGCTCCTCGTAGACCACCTGCAGCTCGTCGCCCTTGAGCAGATCGCCGGGGACCTTCATCCACCAGACCAGCGAGCGGTTGACCACCTGGGTCAGCGGCTGGCCGACGCCCTTGCCCACCGCGGTGACGACCGCCTGCTCGAGCGGGCCGTGGATCTCGGCGCGGAACGACTTGAGCCCGCTGTCCTCGGCCTTCGCCGCCGGCTTCGCCTCGGCCGGAGCGGCCACCGGGACGCTCGGGGCCTGGGCGACGGTGCCCTCGGCGACGGCGACGGGCCCGGGCGCCGGGGCCGCAGCGATGGCGGCGACCGCTGCGGCCGCCGGCGGTGCTTCGGCTGCCCGGTTCTTCCACCAGTAGAACCCGCCGGCGACGGCGCCGACCACGAGGGCGGTGATGACGACTCCAGGGACAGGGCTCTTCTTCGGCTGCGCGCCGAGCGTGGGCATTTCCGTGGGCATTTGATCTCCGAAACTACCCCTGCAACACGCCGGGCAAAGTTTTCTGCCACAGGGTTGTAGCGCGACCGCTCAATCGTCGGTGCCGGGGGAGTCGTCGCGCAGGCCGAATTCCTTCATCTTCGTCTGCAGCGACTTGCGGCTGATCTGGAGCATCTTCGCCGCCCGGGTGACGTTGCCGTCGGTCTCGGTGAGCGCCTTGGCAATCATCTCCTTCTCCAGCTCGGCGGCGCGGGCCTTCACCATCTCTTTGAGCGGCGTCTCGCCGGGGGGCGGGCTGTACTCGCCGGGGATCGAGACCCCGCTGGGGCCCTTGACCGAGTCGGGCAGATCCTTGGCGGTGATGCGGGGGCCGTCGGAGAAGAGGACCACCCGCTCCATCAGGTTCTCGAGCTCGCGGATGTTGCCGGGCCAGGCGTAGGTCTGGAGCACCGCCAGCGCGTCGTCGGCGACCCCTTCGATCTTCTTGTTGAGCCGCTTGTTGTACTTCTCGACGAAGTGGGAACAGAGGGTGGGGATGTCGCTCTTGCGATCCCTCAGCGGCGGCAGCACGATCGGCACCACGTTGAGCCGGTAGTAGAGGTCCTTGCGGAAGCGGCCGGCCTCGATCTCGTCCTCCAGATCCCGGTTGGTGGCGGCGATCAGCCGGACGTCGACCCGGGTGGTCTTGATCCCTCCCACCCGCTCGAACTCGCTCTCTTGCAGCGCCCGCAGCAGCTTCACCTGCATCTCGACCGGGATCTCGGCGATCTCGTCGAGGAAGAGGGTGCCGCCGTCGGCCAGCTCGAACCGGCCGGGCTTGGAGGTGACCGCGCCGGTGAAGGCGCCGCGCTCGTAGCCGAACAGCTCGGACTCCATCAGGTCCTTGGGGATCGCCGCGCAGTTGATCTTGATCAGCGGCTTCTCGCGCCGCGAGCTGCCGTCGTGGAGCGCGGTGGCGATCAGCTCCTTGCCGGTGCCCGACTCGCCGGTGATCAGCACGGTCGAGGGGGTGTCGGCGACCTTGTCGATCACCTTGAAGACGTCGCCCATCTGGGTCGAGGTGCCGATGATCGACGAGCGCGCCCGGCCGTCGGCGCGGACGTTCTTCGAGTTGGCGGCGGCGGTGCGGGTGGCCTTGGCGACCACCGACTGGATCTCGGCCTGCTCGAACGGCTTGGTGATGTAGTCGAAGGCGCCGAGCTTGATCGCCTCGACCGCCGAGTCGACGGTGCCGTGGGCGGTGATGATGATCACCGGGATCTCGGGGTGGTTGGCGATCATCGACTTGAGGATCTCCAGCCCGCCGACCTTCGGCATCACCAGGTCGGTGACGACCACGTCGGTCTTGTTCTTCGAGATCTCCGCCAGCGCCTGTTCGCCGTCGACCGCGGTGGAGACCTCGTGGCCTTCCTTACGGAGCATCGCCGCCAGCACCTTGCGCAGATTCGCTTCGTCATCGACCACCAGTACGCGGGACACGGCGATCTGTTTGGGCCACCGAAGCGGGGAGGTCAAGGGTGAGTCTCCAAATTGCACGTTGGTCGCCGTCCCCTAAGGTGGGATCCCAAGTGCCCGTCAGCCCTCAGCAACGCAGCGGCCGTGGAGCCGCGCTGGTCGCGGCCGGAATTCTTGCCTCGCGGGTGATGGGCCTCGTGCGGCAGCTGATCTTCGCCCGCTACCTGGGCCTGGGCGCGGAGGCGGCGGCGTACTCGGCGGCAATCCGGATCCCGAACTTCCTCCAGAACCTGCTCGGCGAGGGGGTGCTGTCGGCGTCGTTCATCCCGGTCTACGCCTCGCTGCGGGCGAAGCAGCAGGACGAGGAGGCCGACCGGGTCGCGGGAGCGATCTTCGGCCTGCTGCTGCTGGTCACCGGGGTGCTGGTGACGCTGGGGGTGCTGTTCACCGGGTTCTTCGTGGCGCTGATCGCCCCAGGGTTCAAAGGGGAGCAGCGCGAGCTGACGATCGCGCTCACCCGGATCCTGTTCCCCGGCACCGGGCTGCTGGTGATGAGCGCGTGGTGCCTGGGGATCCTCAACAGCCACCGGAAGTTCTTCCTCGCGTACGCCGCTCCGGTGGTGTGGAACGGCTGCATCATCGCGGCGCTGGTCGGCTTCGGGGGCCGGGTCGACAACGCCGCGCTGGTGCGGTGGGCGGCGGTGGGGATGGTGGCCGGCTCGTTCGCCCAGTTCGCGATCCAGGTGCCGAACGTGCTGCGGCTGCTGGGGCGGTTTCGGCCCTCGGCGTCGACCAGGATCCCCGGGGTGCGGGAGGTGCTGCGCAACTTCCTGCCGGCGGTGCTCTCGCGGGGAGTGGTGCAGATCAGCGCCTGGCTCGACAGCGCCTACGCCACCTTGATCAGCGAGCGCGCGCTCGCCGCGTTGACCAACGCGCAGACGCTGAGCCTGCTGCCGATCTCGCTGTTCGGGATGGCGGTGTCCGCGGCCGAGCTGCCCGAGCTGTCGGCGGACGCGGCGCTCGCGTCGGCGGATCGCGCGGCGGCCCTGCGCACCCGCATCTCCACCGGCCTGCAGCGGATCGCCTTCTTCGTCATCCCCAGCGCGGCCGCCTTCGTCTTCCTCGGAGAGCAGCTCGCCGGCCTGTTCCAGCGCGGCCTCTTCACCGCCAGAGACTCCCGCTACGTCTGGTACCTGCTGATCGCCGCCGCGGTGGGGCTGCTGTCGCAGACGATGGGCCGGCTCTACGCGTCGGCGTTCTGGGCGATGAAGGACGTGCGGACCCCGCTGAAGGTCGCCGCCTTCCGGGTCGCGCTGGGGGCGGTGCTCGGCTACCTCGCCGCCCGCCACCTGCCCGGCCAGCTGGGAGTGCCGGTCGAGCTGGGCGCCGCCTTCCTCACCGCCAGCACCGGGCTGGTCGCCTTCCTCGAGTACTCGCTGCTGCGGCGGCTGCTCGGCCGCTCGATCGGAGACGTCGGGCTGCCGCCCCAGCGGGTGCTGACCCTGTGGGGCTGCGCGATCGCCGCCGGCCTCGCCGGGTTCGCCGTGAAGAGCGCGCTCACCGCCCGGTTCGGCCCCTCGCCGCTGGCGCTGGAGGAGTGGGGGGGCCAGTTCTCCCCGCCCCCCGACCTGCCGCCGCTGCTGGTCGCCGCCGCCTGCCTCAGCGTCTTCGGCGCGGTCTACGGGGGGCTGACCGTGCTGCTCAAGGTCCCCCAGGCGCAGGCGATCGCCGCCCGGCTGCTGCGCCGCCGCTTGAAATAGCAGCCCCGGCCCTCCCTTCAGCGCAACTGCTGGAGCCCATGAAACCTGCTTGGGGGTTGCGGCGTAGAGGGCTATACACGCGCGTCCTCGCTCGAGGATCCGCTGTGATTTGGGACCCATACAGGGTCAGTCCACACTCCAGGAGACAAACGAATGAAGAAGGGAACGCTGATCGCCGGTGCCGTGGCTTCGATGTTCGCAATGGGCGCGTTTGCGGCTGATCCGCCCGCGGCTGCGGCGAAGGACACCAAGGAAGCGGCGAAGGTGAAGTGCGTCGGCCTCAACGAGTGCAAGGGCAAGGGCGCTTGTGGCGGCGCGGGCAACGCGTGCGCGGGCAAGAACGAGTGCAAGGGCAAGGGCGTCAGCCCGATGACCGAGGCCGACTGCAAGGCGAAGAAGGGCACCGTGGTGGCCGACGCGAAGCCGGCCGAGAAGGCCCCCGCGAAGAAGTAAGTCGCTCGATTGTTTCTCTTCGCGGGCTGGCGCCTCCTCACCGGGTCGCCAGCCCGTCGTTTTTTTCGAAGGTGAGGAGGTCGCTGGACGGATGTTCTCGCGGGTCAAGCTGGGGCACGGGGTCGGGCTGCGAACGAAGCACTACGCGCAGTTCCTCGAAGAGCGCCCGGAGGTCGGCTGGGTCGAGGCGATTTCTGAGAACTTCATGGGGATCGGCGGCCGGCCGCTGGCGGTGCTCGAGAAGGTCCGCCGCGATCGCCCGGTGGTGCTGCACGGGGTGGGGCTGTCGATCGGGGCGGTGGCGCCGTTCGACCCGACGTACCTGCGCGACTGGAAGGAGCTGATCGGGCGGATCGAGCCGGCGATGGTCTCCGATCACCTCTGCTGGGGCGCGCACGGCGGCCGCTACGTGCACGATCTGCTGCCGATGCCGTTCACCGAAGAGGCGCTCGAGCACACCGTGCGGCGGGTGGAGCAGGTGCAGGAGCTGCTCGGCCGGCAGATCCTGATCGAGAACGTCTCCAGCTACCTGACCTACCCGAGCTCGACGATCAGCGAGTGGGACTTCCTCTCGCAGCTCGCCCGCCGCGCCGACTGCGGGATCCTGCTCGACGTGAACAACATCTACGTGAGCGCGCGGAACCACGGCTTCTCCGCCGACGACTACCTCGAGGGGGTGCCGGTCGATCGGGTCGCGCAGTACCACCTGGCCGGCCACTGGGATCGGGGCGATCTGCTGATCGACACCCACGAGGGCCACGTCAGCGATCCGGTCTGGGCGCTGTACCGCAAGGCGGTGCGCCGGTTCGGCGAGGTGCCGACGCTGATCGAGTGGGACGAGGGCGTGCCGGAACTCGAGGTGCTGCTGGCCGAGAGCGCGAAGGCGGCCCAGGTCGAGCGCGACGCGCGGGCGGAGCAGCGGCCGTGAACCTCGCCGAGATCCAGGCGGCGCTGTTCTCGCTGGTGCGGGGGGATCGGGAGACGAAGGTCGCTCCGGAGGAGGTGGTGGGCGGCGGGTCGCTGAGCCCCGCGCAGCGGGTCCACGTCTACGCCGGGATGTACGTGGCGCGAACCCAGGACGCGATTCGCGAGGATTTCCCGAAGGTCAGCCAGTTGCTGGGCGAGGCGTTCGCGCCCACCGTCGCCGCCTACGTCGAGGGCTACCCGTCGACCCACTTCTCGCTCTCGATGCTCGGGCGGCAGTTTCCGCAATACCTGCGCGAGACCGCGCCGGGCCCGCTGGCAGACCTGGCCCAGCTGGAGTGGATGCACTGCGAGGTGTTCGTCGCCCGCGACTGCGAGCCGGCGACGGCCCGGGCGCTGGCGGGAATCGATCCCGAGCGGTTCGCCGGGGCGAAGCTTCAGTTCATCCCCGCGCTGCAGCTGGCCTGGCTTACCCACGACGTGCGAGCGCTGTGGCGCGCGGTGGAAGCGGGGGAGCCGGCGCCCGAGCTGAAGCCGGGGAAGACGCCGCTGCTGGTGTGGCGCAAGGAGCACGAGGTGTTCCACGTCGCGCTCGAGCCCGACGAGGCGCTGGCGATCGAGGCGCTGCAGCGGGGCGAGAGCCTCGGCGCGGCGTGCGAGGCGTTCGCCGAGCGGGCGGATCCCGCGGCGGCCGCCTTCACCGCGATCGGCAGCTGGTTCTCCGAGAGCATGGTGGCGCGCGTTCTGCTGTGACGTAAGAAGCGCGGATGCGCCTGCCGCTCTTGCTTGCTCTGTGCTCGTCGCTCAGCTTCGCCGCCGAGCGCCCGCGGCTGGCAGTGCTGGTGGTGATCGACCAGCTGGGCGCGTCGACCTTCGAGCAGCGGGTGCCGCACGCGACCGCCGGGATCCGGCGGATGGTGAACGAGGGCCTGTGGGTCAAGCAGCTGCGCTACGAGACCGCTCCGACGGTGACCTCGGTGGGGCACGCCACGCTCGCGACCGGCACCTGGCCCAACAGCCACGGGATCGTCAGCAACGAGTGGTTCGACGAGGGCCTGGGCCGCAGCATCCGCTCGACCGAGGACGCGCGGTACCAGATCGTCGGGCGCCCGCCGCTGGCGCGCGACTGCACCTCGCCGTGGCTGCTGAAGGTCCCGACGCTGGGCGACACCTTCAAGGCGTTTCGCAAAGAGGCGAAGAACGTCTCGGTCGCGGGGAAGGAGCGTTCGGCGATCCTCCCCGGCGGCGCGTCGGCGGACGCAGTGGTGTGGGTCGATCACCAGAGCGGGCTGTTCACCACCAGCACCTACTACGCGAAGGAGCTGCCTGAGTTCGCCGCCGGCGCCAACGCGCTGATCGTGAAGGGGGTCACCGGGGGGATGGAGATCGGCCTCCCCGCGGGAGGGATCACCGGAAAGGGCCCGAGGCTTCAGCCGCTTCAGCAGCAGCAGCTGGTGGATGGGGGCGCAGAGCCGGTGAACGAGCGGTTCGAGCTGCAGCCGCTGTTCGAGCAGGCCCAGGTCGAGGCCGCGCTCGCCGCGGTGAAGGCGTACGCGCTGGGCAAGGACGACGCGCCGGACTTCCTGTCGGTCAGCTTCTCGTCGCACGACTTCCTCGCCCACGACTTCGGCCCCGATGCCCCCGAGCTCGCGGAGGCGTTTCGCCGCCTCGACGTGCAGCTCGGCCGGCTGCTCGACGGGCTCGATCGCGAAGTGGGGAAGGGGAAGTACGTCGTCGCGCTCAGCGCCGATCACGGCGGCGGCCAGAACCCGGAGCTGCTGAAGGCGCGGCGGATCGACGCGGGCCGGGTGGACGGCTACGGAAGAGTACGCGCCGTCCTCGAGGCGGAGGCCGATGCCGCGCTCGGAGCGGGCGACTGGTTCGCCGGCTTCTGGACCCCGGGCGTGTTCGCGACGCCGGCGGGGAAGGCGAAGATTCACTCTGCTGACGCGCGGATCATCGCGGCCGGCCGGAAGATCGAGGGCGTCGCCGAGGTGTTCTCGCTGCCCGAGCTGGTCAAGCCCGGCAGCTGCGGCGCGCTCGGGGAGCTCTACCGCAACGGGGTCTACCCCGGCCGCAGCCCCGACTTCATCGTCGTCCCCCGGCCGTACTGGACGTACGGCACCCGCGACGCCGCCGCGCACGGGACGCCGTGGTTGTTCGATCGCGCGGTGCCGCTGGTGCTGTTTGGCGGTGGGATCAAGAAGGGCGAGCTCGAGGTGGCCCAGGCGGTCGACGTCGCGCCGACCCTCGCCGCGCTGGTCGGAGCCCCGCCGCCTCCGGCGACCGTCGGCCGGGTGCTGGTTCGCTCAGGCGCTCCCGCTCACTGACAGAGCTTCACGTTCCACTCGCACTGCTCGAAGCACTTCGCCGCGGCGACGGTGTCGACGGGTTGGTTGTCCGGAGGGCAGATCTGGAAGGTCGACGTCTGGGTGCACTGCGGCCCGCCCCGCTTGTAGTTCGGCGAGTCGAAGCAGGCGTTGCTGCAGTCGTCGTACGCCTGCTGGCAGGTCTGGGTCCGCGCCACGGCCGTGGCCGGCCTGGGGGTCGCGCACCCGCACCCGCACAGCAACACCGCAGCGGCCAGACGAAGCATCCTGGCCAATACTAACCGCCTCCATCACCGCCAGCCGTTTCCACGACTGTGGCGGGAGGCGACGCGAAGGGCTAAGCCCCGCGGCGAACTTTTCGGGGAGGCCCACATTGAAGTCGATCTTCGCCGTCGTGCTCTGCGCTGCTGCCGTCGCTCGGGCCCAGGCGCCTGAACCGGTCACCGAAGTCGCCGACGCGGGCATTGCCGACACGGGGCTTCCCGGGTCGCCGCCGGATCACCTCGCGATCACCGTCACCGAGCCGGTGATCGAGCCCACCCCGTGGTGGCGCCACTTCCATCCGTTCGGCTACGCGAAGGT
>JAGSPQ010000773.1 GCA_018262385.1 Myxococcaceae bacterium
GACCACGGCAGCTCGCTCAGCCCGCCAATCCATGCGCTGGTGGCGGCGCGGCTGGGAGATCGCCCGCTCGCCGACCGGTACTTCCACCAGACCGCTGAGATCGACCTCGCCAACAACATGGGCAACGCGGCGGGCGGAGTGCACGTCGCCGCGCTCGGAGGGCTGTGGCAGGCGGCGGTGTTCGGCTACGCCGGGCTGAGGCTGGAACAGAACGGGCCGGTGTTCGATCCGCGCCTGCCCGACAGCTGGCGCGGGCTGCGGCTGGCGATTCAATACCGGGGGCGGCAGTTCGACGTGAGCCTTCCCGGCAACCGCGCGGTGGAGGCCCAGCCACCCGCCGAGGCCTCGCCATGAACCGATCGATCCTGGTCCCACTCGATGGATCCACCCACGCCCTGAGCGCGCTGCCGGTCGGGCGGGAGCTGGCGAAGATGGAAGACGCGACGCTGCAGGTGCTCTACCTCGGGCCGCGGGCCTTGCCCCCGGCAGAGCTGGCCGCGCAGCTCGGCCTGGCGCCCGGGGATCTGCGCGGGGCGGTCATCGATCAGCGTGCGGGAGATCCGGGCCAGCAGTTGCTGCGCGCGGCGGCGGAGCAGGCTGGCGCGACGCTGGTGATGTGTACCCACGCCGGCGAGCAAACCCTCGGCGGCGTGCTCGGCGAGCTCGGCGAGCGGGTGCTGGGGGAAGCCACCGGGCCGGTGGTGCTGGTCCGCCCGACGCGGGGCGTCGTCCAGTGGCAGCTGCGCAACGTGCTGCTGCCGCACGATGGAACGCCGAGCACCAGCTGGGCGATCCACGAGGTCGCCGGGCTGGCGAGCCGCGCGGGCGCCACCCTGACCGTCCTCCACGTCGCCGAGCCCGGCAAGGCCCCACCCGCGGAGCCCGGCTCGCTGCCAGCGCCGCGCTACGTCGATCAGCAACAGCACGAATGGCCGGCGTGGGCGAACGAGTTTCTCGGCCGGTTGGGGAGCGTGTTCCCGATTCCCCCCGAGAAGCTGCGCCTGTTCGTCGCACGCGGCGAGCCGGGGCCGGAGATCGTGCGCCGCGCCGCGGCGAGCAACTGCGATCTGATCGTGCTCGCCTGGCGCGGCACCCTCGCGCCCGCGCGGGCGGCAGTGATCAAGGCGGTGCTGCGAGAGGCGCCCTGCCCGGTGATGCTGCTGCGCACCGAGGTGCACCCGTCCTGAGCTTCGGGGAGACTGTCCTCTGGCGGTCCTTTCCGAGGGGTACTCCATGGGGAAGTGGGCGTGGGTGGTGGGCGCGCTGGTGGTGATCGGCTGCGGGGGGAACGGAGTCGGCGGCGCGGGTGGCGGTACCGGACTCGGCGGCGGCACCGGACTCGGCGGCGGCACCGGCGGCGGTTCGGCTGGCGGCACCGGCGGCGGTTCGGCTGGCGGCACCGGTGGCGGCGCGGCTGGCGGCACCGGCGGCGGTTCGGGTGGCGGTTCAGCGGGCGGGGGCGGCTCCTCGGTCTACGACATTCCTTCCGGCACGCTGCTGATCGACGAGCCCTTCGACAACAACCAGTTCACCTCCCGTGGCTGGTACGACGGCCCGGGCGGGACCATCTCCACGACCGAGATCTCCCCCGGCGGCGGAGCCGGCTCCTTCCAGTGTCAGTTCGCGATCGGCGGCACCGGCTGCAGCGGCGGCAAGCCGGCGCGCCACAAGCACCCGCCCACCGATCGCGTCTTCGTCCGGATGTTCATCAAGTTCAGCGCCAACTGGGTCGGCTCGGGCGTCGCCTACCACCCGCACATGTTCCACTCCACGACCACCGGCGACGGCGACTACATCGGCCCGGCCACCTCGCACCTGACGACGTACATCGAGGTCGTCAACCGCCGCGGAATGCTCGCGCTGCAGGACAGCCTCAACGTCGACAACACCTGCGTCCTGCTGAACAACGACACCTTCCAGGGCTGCAACGGGAACTTCGGCACCTTCGCGTTCACCGAGGCGCGCTCGGTCGCTTCCTGCAACGGCCTGCTCGGCGACGTCGACGGGCGCGACTGCTTCAGCACCGGCGGCGGCGGTTGGTACAGCTCCCGCGCTTGGGACACCGCGACCCAGTGGTTCACCGACACCGCCGGCCCTCAGTACAAGGCCGACTGGCACAAGCTCGAGGCGTACTTCGAGATGAACTCGATCCAGGCGGGCAAGGGTGTGGCCAACGGCCGGATTCGCCTCTGGCTCGACGGGCAGAAAGTCGTCAGCTCCGACGCGGTGCTCTTCCGCACCAACGCCAATGCGACGATTCAGTTCAACCAGTTCCTGATGCTGCCGTACATCGGCGTCGGCAGCCCGGTGGTGCAGAGCTACTGGGTCGATCAGCTGAAGGTCGGCACCGGACTCTTGCCCTGAGCCCCCCGTTCAGTGGGTCGCTGGGCGAGCGGAAACCGCCGCTCGGTTCGGCAATGAAAGAGAATGGCGGGTTTGGATTGGCTCGGCTGCGGGCGCTCCCTGCTTGCCCATCATCGGGCCGGTCGTTGCCGAGTCGGTCAGAGGGACAGGGGGCCGGGGGGGCGCCGCCTTCTTGCGCGCGAGTGCACGAAACCGGTAATTCGTGGCCTCTCAATTTACGAGTTTCGTGCAGTCGAGAGCAAGGGCGCTTCGACCCCCTTCGGGGTCCCCCCGGCAGAGCACCGGCCCACGCACGCAACGCCGGGAACACGCACACGTTGGCGAGGAGTGGTTCGAGGCTCGCACTGCCCATGTGGATTGAGATCGCCGCTAACGTTAGCCCCCGCTGTTCGGCGCCCCGCAAGGAAGACTCACGCGTTACCGAGTCGGTGGACCGAAGAGCGGTGGAGCAGTCTGAAGCCCGCACTGCCCGGGTGGATCGAGATCTCCGCTGGCCTCTGGCACCCGCCGGCTGTTCGGTGCTCAGCCGTTTTCGCGGGACACCACGCCTCGTTGGGGCTCCCCGCACCGGACTCAACGCAAGGAAGATCCGCGCCCAACCACGGCGGAGCAGCTCGACCGCGTGCCCCCGACCGCCCAGCCGTTGGTGCTCCAACTGGTGGAAACCAAGCCCTCAGCGCAGCATCACCGTCCGGCGTCCGTTTCCGCCGGCGAGGATCATCACCTCGAGCTCGTGGGTCATCGCCCCATCCGGGGTGGCCACCTTCAGCCGGTGCTTGCCCACCGGCAGCGTCACCTTCGCCGGCGTCATTCCGAACTCGGTGCCGCCGACGCTCACCAGCGCGGGGACGTTCGCATCGATGGTGACGAAGCCGCGGGCCGCCTCCCGCTTCT
>JAGSPQ010000774.1 GCA_018262385.1 Myxococcaceae bacterium
CCCTCCCGCAGCGCAAGGGCCGGGGCCGCAACTTCCGCCGCGCCGCGCTGATGGTCGGAGCGCTCGAGCTGGCGATCGCCCACTTCGGCCTCTGGCGGCTGGGGTGGGTCGACCCGGCGCGGCTGGCGGCGCCGTCTTCCCTCGCGGGGCTGATCGACCGGCGCGGCGAAGGGCGGCTGAGCTTCGAGCCGCAGGGGAAGGCCGACGCGACGATCGCGGATCCTGCCGGGGCGGAGATCGAGGCGAGCCGCGATCGGCTGGTGCCGCTGCGCCACCTCGAGGAAGAGCTGGCCGGCTTCGAGGGATACGAGCCGCCGACCCCGCGCCTGGCGTTCGAGTTTCGGGCGATCGACAACCGCGGGGTGTTCGATCTCGCCGGGGTGACCCACTACACGAGGCCGGGCGAGCCGCCGTTCGAAGACGTCGAAGAGGTGGGCCGCGGCCCGGGCGGGATGCCGGTGCTCTACCGCTCGAAGACCGCGCTGCCCCGGGCGTTCGTGGTGCACCGGGCGGTGCGGGCCGACGACGCGCAGATGCGGCAGGCGCTCGAGGATCCCGCTCAGCCGGCGCGCCACACCGCGTTCCTCGAGAGCGGCGAGCCGCTCGACGGCGCCGACTGCACCGGGTCCTCGGCCCAGCGGGCCACCAACGGCCACCAGGAGCTGACGCTGATCGTCAACGCCTGCGCGAAGGGCTACCTGGTGGTGAGCGACGCGTACTTCCCGGGCTGGTACGCGTCGGTCAACGGAGTGCCGGCGCCGATCGAGCGGGCCGACCTCGCCTTGCGCGCGGTGCGGGTCCCGGCCGGAAACAGCGTGGTGCTGATGCAGTACCACCCGAAGAGCTTCGCGGTCGGGGTCGGCGTCGCCGGGCCGGCGTTCGCGCTGATCCTCTTCGCCCAGCGGCGGCGGAAGAAGGCGTGAGGCTCCGCTCGGCCCGCTGGATCTGGGTGTTGTGGGTGGCGGCGCTGCTGTTCATCCACCGCTACCTCTTCGAGGGGACGATCGAGTCGGGGCGGGACATCTACCGGCTGTTCATCCCCGAGGCGGCCTTCCTGCGCGATCGGCTGCTGAGCGGCGAGCTGCCGCTGTGGAATCCATACGTGCGGCTGGGCCAGCCGTTCGCGGCGACGCTCACCTCCGAGGCGTTCTACCCGCCGCACGTGCTGCTGGTGCTGCTGCTGGGCCCCACCTGGGGGATCCAGGCCTCGATCGTCTTTCACGCCGCGCTCGGCTCGGCGGGCGCCTACCTCGCTTCGCGGAAGCTCGGAGCGGGCCGTTGGGCCGGGGCCCTCGCCGGCGGCTTCGCCTTCACGCCGCTGTTCACCCGGCTGGCGGGCTCGCTCCACATGGTCTCGGCGATGGCCTGGAGCGGCCTGGTGGTGGTCGCCGCGCTGCACCTGGCCCGCCGGCCCTCGCTGCGCGCCGCGGCGTGGCTGGCGATTCCACTCGCGCTCTCGTTTCTGTGCGGCGCGCCGGAGGTGGTGATCTGGCAGGGCGCGCTGGCGGCCGGCTTCGCGCTGACCGGCCAGCAGCCGAGGCGGTCGCTGGGGTTTGCGGCGGTGGCGGTCGCAGGCTGCGTCCTGCTGTGCGCGGTGGTGGTCGTCCCGGCCGCCGAGTTGTGGAAGCTGTCGGTGCGCCCCGGCTCGAAGCTCGAAGACGCCTTCGTCTGGAGTGCCTCGCCCGCCCAGCTGCTGTCGATGTTCTGGCCCTGGGCCGACGAGAAGCGCTCGACCGCCTTCGACGGCCCCGACCAGTGGTTGGCCACCTCGCTGTTCATCGGCTCGATCCCCGCGCTGCTCGCTCTGATCGCGGTGCGCAAGAACAAGAAGATCGCGGTCCTCGTCACGGTGGCCAGCGTCTGCGCGGTGCTGTGTCTGGGCGGCCACTTCCTGCCGGCGAAGCTGCTGCTGTCGATTCCGCCGCTGTCCGGGTTTCGCCACCCGGTGAAGTACTCCTTCGGGCTCGCGTTCTGCATCGCGCTGCTCAGTGGGCAGGGGCTGCGACGGCTGGGGGTCTGGGCGCGGCGCGAGCGATCGCGGGTGCGGCAGGTGGCGATCGCGGTGGCGGGCTCGCTGGCGTTGTTGCCGCTGCTGCAGGCGATCGCGGGCCTGGCTCCCTGGCGCGAGGGGATGAAGTCCGGTGCGCTGTGGTTCGGGTTCTGCGCCGCGCTGGTGGCGGTCAGCTTCGCGGCGCTCAGCGGGCGCTGGCAGGGAAGTCGGCGGGTGCGTGCCGCGGTGCTGACCCTCGCCGGCGCCGAGCTGGCGTTCGCGACGGTGCTGATCGGCCACGTGGCGCTCGTCTCACCCACGCCGCTCTCCGCCCCGGGGAAGCTGGCGGCGGTGATTCGCGCCGAGCCGCACGGGCGGCTGTCGATCGACGTCGAGGACGGGCAGGCGTCGCCGGATCTCGAGACCGGGCAGGGCGAGTACCCGCGCAAGCAGTTCATCACCGACAGCCGCGAGAACCTGATCGGCCTGCGCCCCTACGAGGAGGCGCTGGCGATGGTCGAGGGCTACGGCTTTCGCGAGCCGTGGCGGCTGACCGACGCGCTGGAAGGCGAGAACCGGGGCGCGTTCGACGTGCTCGGCGTCACCCACTACTTGCGGCAGGGGCCGGCGCCGTTTGCGGACCTCGAGCCGGTGAACGCGCTGGGCTGGAGCCGGGCCTACCGATCGCGCACCGCCTTTCCCCGCGCGTGGGTGGTGAGCCAGGCGGCGGTGGTCAGCGACGCCGAGGCGCTCGACACCTTGCGGAATCGATCGCCGCTGCTGCGCACGAAGGTGTTGCTGGCGGAGGGCGAGCCGCTCGAGCAGCCGGCGTGCGAGTCGTCGGTGCGGGTGGAGGAGGAGGGGGCGCAGTCGCTCCGCTTCCAGGTCGAGGCCTGCGCGAAGGGCTACCTGGTGGTCGCCGACAGCCACTACCCGGGGTGGGTCGCGACGGTGAATGACGTGCCCCGGCCGATCCTGCGGGCCAACTATCTGCTCCGCGCGGTGGCAATCGATCCGGGAACCGCTATCGTTCGGATGAAGTACCGGCCTGATTCGTTTCGAATGGGCAGTTTGCTGTCGGTGTTGGGGTGGGTGGCGGTGGTCGGAATCCTCGGGATCGCCAGAAACGGCCGCAACCGATTGAAATCACAGAAGATCGACCCATCCTCCCGTTGACGTATGGAGGGGAATCGGCCCGCACCGATACTCTTTCATCTGTAACGCACTTCTCGCCGCACCACCCCTCGCCGCACCAACCCACGGAGC
>JAGSPQ010000775.1 GCA_018262385.1 Myxococcaceae bacterium
TTGTTCTGCGCCTTGCTCACCATGTTTTGCGTCTCCTTGAAACGGGTCCGCCCTCTTCATAACGCGGCGCGTTGCATGACGCAAGGCGTCAGCCCACTGCGCTCGAAGGGCAACTGGAGTGTGGATGTCTCTTACCTTCCCCCCGAAACCGGCTGCGCATCGCCTGAGTTATCAGCCAGTTAGGCGCGGCATCGAACTTGGAATAGGGGTCTGCAAGCCAGCCGATTGTCGGCCGGCTTGACGCGTTTCACGGGTCTCCCCTTTCCCGTGAAGCGCGTTCTCTTTTGCGGGCCTCGGGTTTTCCATCCCCCGCCCGCAAGCAGAAAGGGCCGGCTCGAGCAGAGAACCGGCCCTTCCAAACTTCCCCAGCTGTGACTTTTAGGCGGCCGACTCAGGCCGCGGCGGGCTGGTCACCACCGGAGCGATCGCCGCGGTGTCGCCATGGGTGGCCGCCAGAGCGTCCTCCATGTTCTGGATCTCGTCGGCCGGGCTCTCGACCGCGATGTCCAGGTGCTTGTAGTTCGGCAGCCCGGTGCCGGCGGGGATCAGCCGGCCCATGATCACGTTCTCCTTCAGGCCGCGCAGGTAGTCGACCTTGCCCGAGATCGCCGCCTCGGTGAGCACCTTGGTGGTCTCCTGGAACGAGGAGGCCGAGATGAACGACTCGGTCGACAGCGACGCCTTGGTGATGCCCAGCAGCAACGGCTCGCCGACTGCCGGCCGCTTGCCCGCGTTCATCGCCTTCTCGTTCTCTTCCTCGAAGAGCCACTTCTCGACCTGCTCGTCGACGAGGAACTCGGTGTCGCCCACATCCGAGACCCGGATCCGGCGCAGCATCTGCCGAACGATGACCTCGATGTGCTTGTCGTTAATCTTCACGCCCTGCAGGCGGTAGACCTCCTGGATCTCGTCGACCAGGTAGCGCGCCAGCTCCTTCTCGCCCAACACCTTGAGGATGTCGTGCGGGTTGGCGGCGCCGTCCATCATCGGCTCACCGGCCCGCACCCGGTCGCCCGAGTGCACGCTGATGTGCTTGCCCTTGCTGATCAGGTACTCCTTGGCCAGGTCGGCCCGGAGCTCCCCGTTCACTTCCGGGGTGATGATCAGCTTGCGCTTGCCCTTGGTGTCCTTGCCGAACGACACCATGCCGTCGATCTCCGCGATGACCGCGTGATCCTTCGGCTTGCGCGCCTCGAACAGCTCGGCGACGCGCGGCAGACCGCCGGTGATGTCCTTGGTCTTGGTGGTCTCGCGCGGAACCTTGGCGATCACTTCGCCGGGGGCGACGTCGTCGCCATCGGTGACGGTGATCACGGAGCCCTGGGGCAGGAAGTAGCTCGCCGGCTGCTTGCTGGAGAGCGTCTTGATCTCGCCCTTCGGGTCCCGCAGGGTGATGCGGGGGCGGGCGTCCGGATCCTTCGACTCGGTGATCGTCCGCCGCGACAGGCCGGTGACCTCGTCGACGGCCTCCGACATCGTCACGCCTTCGATCACGTCCTCGAACTTCACCGTGCCGCCCACCTCGGTGAGCAGCGGCATCGCGAAGGGGTCCCACTCGGCGATCTTGGTGCTGACGTCGACCTTCTGACCTTCCTTGATCAGCAGTCGCGCGCCGTAGATCACCTGGTACCGCTCACGCTCACGGCCCGAGTCGTCGACGATGACGAGCTCTCCGTTGCGGTTCATCACCACCGACGAGCCGTCGTTGCGCTTGACGGTCGCGAGGTTGGCGAACTTCACCGTCCCGGCGTAGCGGTTCTCCAGCTCGCTCTGAGCTGCGCGCCGGGTCGCCGTACCGCCGATGTGGAAGGTCCGCATCGTCAGCTGGGTGCCGGGCTCGCCGATCGACTGCGCGGCAATCACGCCCACCGCCTCGCCGATCGAAGCCTTTCTGCCGCGGGCCAGGTCACGGCCGTAGCACTCGACGCAGATTCCCCGCTTGGTCTGGCAGGTCAGCGCGGTGCGGATCTTCACCTTGTCCAGACCGGAGTTCTCGATCTTGATCACCCGCGCTTCGTCGATCTCCTCGTTCGCGCGCACCAGCACCTCGCCAGTGACCGGATCGTGGATGTCGTCGAGGGCGACGCGGCCGAGGATGCGCTCAGCGAGCGCCTCGATCACTTCCCCCGACTCGACCAGCGCCGACATCACGATGCCGTCCATCGTCCCGCAGTCGTACTCGTTGACGATCGCGTCCTGCGCGACGTCCACCAGCCGGCGGGTGAGGTAGCCGGAGTTGGCGGTCTTGAGCGCCGTGTCCGCCAGGCCCTTCCGGGCGCCGTGGGTCGAGATGAAGTACTGCAGCACCGAGAGACCTTCGCGGAAGTTCGCGGTGATCGGCTGCTCGATGATTTCGCCCGAGGGCTTGGCCATCAGGCCGCGCATCCCGGCCAGCTGACGAATCTGCTGGGCGGAGCCACGGGCTCCCGAGTCGGCCATGATGTAGATCGGGTTGAAGGAAGGCTGCTTGCGCGTCTCCTTCTTGCCGTCCTTGTTGTAGCCGGTCGCGTCCTCGTTGGAGATCTGGTCCATCATCTCCTTCGTCACCTGCTCGGTGGTCTGCGCCCAGATGTCGATCACCTTGTTGTAGCGCTCGCCGATGGTGATCAGACCCTCGTTGTACTGGTTCTCGACCTCGGCCACTTCCTTCTGGGCCGCCTCGAGCAGTTCCTGCTTCTTCGGCGGGATGACCATGTCCTTCAAGGCGATCGAGATGCCGGCCTTGGTGGCGTTGGTGTAGCCGAAGGTCCGGATCCGATCGGCGAGCAGCACCGTCTCTTTCTCGCCGGTGAGGCGGTAGCAGACGTCGATCAGGTTCCCGAGCTGCTTCTTGTCGAGGACCTTGTTGATCGCCTCGAAGCCGACGCGGCGCGGGATCACTTCCCACAGCAGCACCCGACCGACCGTGGTCTCGTGGAGCTTGCCGTCGATGCGGCACTTCACCTTCGCCTGCAGGTGCACCTGCTGCTGGTCGTACGCCGCGCGCAGCTCGTCCGGCGAGGCGAACACATGGCCTTCGCCGAGCGCGAACTCGCGCGGGCGGGTCATGTAATAAATGCCGAGGACCATGTCCTGGGTGGGGACGATGATCGGCTTGCCGTTGGCGGGCGAGAGGATGTTGTTGGTGCTCATCATCAGCACCCGCGCCTCCATCTGCGCCTCGACCGACAGCGGCACGTGCACCGCCATCTGGTCGCCGTCGAAGTCGGCGTTGAACGCCGCGCAGACCAACGGGTGGAGCTGAATCGCCTT
>JAGSPQ010000086.1 GCA_018262385.1 Myxococcaceae bacterium
CTCCGCCGAGGCCCGGGCATGACCTTCGACCGCGGCGTTCACCTCGACGCCGCCAATCTGGACGCTCTTCGTCTGCGCACGGCCGGTGATCTCGGCCTCGATCGAGGCGCCGACCCTGGCCGTCACCGTCGCGTCGAGCCCGTTGGCGTCGATCTTTCCCTGCGCGTCGATGCTCGCGACCGCTTCGGCCTTGGCGCGCGCGTCGTACGACGCCGAGCCGTAGCGCCCTTCGACCGCGCCGTGAGACTCCGCGTAGATGCCGGCCTTCGCCTCGCGGTTGAAGCGTCCGCGAACGCCGTCGCCGTCGATGGTCAGCTCCTGCCCGCCCGAGACGCCGTAGCGGGTGCTCACCGAGCCGTGATCCCCCGAGACGAGCAGCCGTTCTTTCATCAGCGACGAGGCCAGCTCGCTCTTCCACTGCTGCTCGAGGCCGAGGCCCTTGAAGATCTTGCCCACCCACTCGGTGACCAGGTCGGTCTTCTCGAGCACGCGGGTGGGGTCGTAGTCGGTCTCCGTCAGCTTGCTCTTGTCGACCCGGGTCTCCTTGAACCAATCGCCGCCGCCCGAGAGGGTGAACTTCTCGTCCTCGTAGGTGGCGCTCGAGCGGGTGGTCAGCTCGGAGCCGGAAGCGCGCTTTTCGGTGGTGGTCACCGTCGACTTGCCCTGCTCGGTCACCCGGGTGACGTCGCTGGCCCGGTGCGCATTGCCGCGCGAGTCCTTGCTGCTCGAGCGAATCGAGCTCTCGGTGGTGGCGCCCCTGGCGACCGTCTTGGTGGTGGTCTTGCCCTGCTTCTCGACGCCGTAGACGTCGGTGCCCCGGACGCGCTGGGTGATCACCCCGGCGTTGTTGGTGAACTCGCTCTGCGCCTGGGTGCTCTCCCGGCCGAGCAGATCGGTGTTCTTGACGAACTGGCTCTCGCCGTCCCCGCGAGCGGTGTGGGTGCTCTTGCGGTACTCGAGCGAGCTCTCCAGCAGCTTGCCGCTGCGGGTGGTGAGCTCTTTCGAGGTCTTCGCGGTGTCGCGGCGCCGGGTGACGGACCCGTCGGCGTTCCTCGTCACTTCCGCGGTCTTCGACTTCGCCAGCCCCTCGACTTCCTTGGGGAGCTTCGACTTTCGCTGCTTGGAGGGACTTAGAACGCGGGTCACGAAGGGCCTCTGGCTGAATAATGATGTGATTCTACGGAGATTGTCGGTGTGGGATAACCGAGGTTTTGGTCGTTTTTCGACAACACTCCTTACGGTTTGGCCAGAATGCGCGGCCAGATGGCCACTGAAACCTCGTACGACCGTGGATTGCTGGAGCTGAAGGCTGGAAACTTCGCCGCTGCCCGCCGGCTCTTCGACGAGCACGAGGCCGGCACCGGCACCTCGAAGAAGACCCGGGAGCAGCTGGATCAGGCGGAAAGCCGGCTCTCGGCGGGCGATGTCGCCGGGGCGGCGGCGCTCTTCGAAGCGGTGCTCAAGCGCAACCCCGGCCTGCCCGAGACCTACCTGGGGTTGACCCGGGTCGCGCTCTTCGGCGGCAAGGTCGACGCCGCGCGGATCCACGCCGAGGCGGCGACGAAGCTGGCGCCGACGCTTCCCCTCGCGTGGACGATGCTCGGCCTGGTGCTGGAGGCGGCCAAGGACCCGGAGGGCGCGCTGCCGCTGCTGCTCGAGGGCGCGAAGCTCGGCGCCGACAGCTTTCTGTGCCAGTTCAACGCGGGCCGGCTGCTCACTGCGACGAAGCGGGCGAGCGAGGCGCTGCCATATTTGACCCGCGCCACCGCGCTCGCGCCCACCAACCCCGATGGCTTCAGCGCGCTGGGCTACGCGCTGCGCCAGACCCGGCAATACGAGAAGGCGATCGCCGCGTTCGAGAAGAGCCGGGACCTCGCTCCGAAGTCGGTCGACGCCTGGGCGACGCTGGCCGACGTGCTGTTCGAGGTGAAGCAGTTCGTCGTCGCGCGGCAGGTGCTCGATCGCGGCCTGGCGGCGTGTGGGGATCACCCCGCGCTGCTGGAGAAGGCGCTCGCCTGCGCGATGATGACCAACCAGCTCGACGCGGCGATCGGATACGTCGAGCGCGAGCTCAAGGTCGCCCCGGACCACGAGCAGGGCTGGTTGAACCTCGCCGGCCTGTACCTGCTCAACAAGGACTACGCCCGCAGCGAGGCGGCGGGAAAGCAGCTGGTCACCCGGAACCCGAAGAGCTGGGCCGGCTGGCAGCACCTCGGCAACCTCTACGAGGCGGTGCCCAAACCTGCCGAAGCCGAGGACGCGTACCGCAAGGCGATCGCGCTCGCGCCCACCGAATGGAAGCCGCTCACCAACCTCGGGGCGTTGCTGGTTCAGTCGACCGAGCCTGCCCGGCACGCCGAAGCGAAGAAGCTGCTCGAGCGGGCCTCGCAGCTGGCCCCCGAGGGAGAGCGGCGGCCGCAGTACAACCTCGCGCTCGCGCTGGTGCGGCTCGGTGACAAGAAGGGAGCGCTCAAGCTGGCCCACGCGCTGGCGCCCCACCTGCCCGAAGCGAAGCAGCTGGAAGAAAACCTGCGCGGCTGAGCGCGGTGCCGCGCGATCGACCATGACCGCGCGGCACGACGGCTTTCTCGAGCGGCATCCGGAGCTTCGGGACGAGGATCTCTTCTCGGCGCCGGCGCTGGCGCGAACCGCGGCGCTCACCGCGCCGCTCGCGGCCTACTTCCGCTTCCGGCTGTCAGGCTGGGAGCACGTCCCTGCGGAGCCGTGCATCTTCGTGGCGAACCACAGCCTCGCTTCGCCGTTCGTGCTGCCGCTGCTCGCACGGGGCTGGCACCAAGGCAGCGCCGGCCGCACCGTGCGCGGGATGATGCATCGGATCGCCTACCAGTTTCCGTTTCGGCAGCTGGGCACGCTGCAGGCGCTCGGTGGGATCTACGCGCACCCGGACATCGCGCGGGCGGCGCTGCGGCGGGGACATTCGCTGCTGGTGTTTCCCGGCGGCGACGTCGACGCGATGCGCCCGTTCAGCCAGCGCTGCCGGCCCGACTTCGACGGCCGCCGCGGCTTCGTTCGCCTCGCGCGCGCCGAGCACCTGCGCCTGGTGCCGCTGGCGATCAGCGGCTCGCACGCGGCCTACGTCGGGCTTCCCGGCTCGCACCTGCTCGCGCGCCTCACCCTGCTTCAGCGGTACACCGGCCTCAAGCGCTTCCCCTTCACCCTGGGCACGGTCGGCGTCGCCGCCTCGGTCGCCGCGACGATCGCCCTCCCCCTGCTGTGGCCGATCATTCCCGCCGCGCTGCTCGCCGCCGCGCTGCCGCTGCCTTCGCGGATCGAGGCCCGCTTCCTGCCGCCGCTGAGCGTTGAGGCCGGGGAGTCCGATGAGGCTGCGGCCGAGCGGGTGCGCCGGGCGATCGAGGAGGCGCTGACGAAGCTCGGAAGTGAGCGCGCGACCCCCTGGGGTTGAGATCCCTCGGCAGCCGCTCCCGACCGCGGCGCGCTCCGGAGGCAAGTTGCGGTGGATGCTGCGATGCTGAGGCCCGGGGGGCCCATGGATTCCTGGCTGATTGACCTGGACACTCAGCTCACCTGGACGGTCCTCGGTCGCGTTCCGGCTGCGCTCGTGCTCGTGGCCCTGACCCTGAGTGCGCGCAAAGTGATGGGCGTCACCTCGGCGGCCCTCGGTCTGAGCGCCTTCTGCGCCGGAGCCGTGGTGGGAACGGCGTTGCTCCCGTCCATCCTCGGCGCCCTCGGCGGCGGGGTCCTCGCGGCGCTCCTCACCTGGCGCTCGCTCGGCGCCGCGATTCCCGGGCCTGCTCCGCTGGTGCTGTCGAGCCTCGCGCTCCTCTTGGTCGGGCGGATCGGCTGCCTGCTGGCAGGCTGCTGCTTCGGTCAGGTGTCCGACGCGGCGTGGGCGGTGCAGTACCCGGTGGGCAGCTTCGCCCAGTCGCTCCACAGCGAGCTTCACCTCGTCGGCGCCAATGAGGCGTCGCTCCCGGTGCTCCCAGTACAGCTGTTCGAGGCGCTCGGGGTGATGGTGATCTTCGCCGGCGCGCTCGCGCTGCGCCGCGCGCTGCGACGCGATGGGCCGTGGGCGCTCTTCACCGTCGCGGGGTACCTGCTGCTGCGTTCCGCGATCGACCCGCTGCGCGGGATGGTCAACACCGCAGCCAGCTTGCAGAGGGTCGGGCCGGCGAGCGCGTTCCAGTGGGCGGCCGCCGCAGCCGCCGTCGCGCTGGTCGTGACAGGCATCGCCTGGCTCCGCCGGCCGCGGCGTTCCTCCCGGGGTCCAGCCAGCGCGAGCCAGCGCCCCCTGCCCGGCCGGGCGGCGTTCCTCTGGGCGGTGCAGGCCGCGGCAACAATCGCCGCGCAGCACGAAGGCACCTGGCTGCTGCGGGTGTTCGCAGTGGCGTCACTCGCCGCCTCGGCGGGCTGCCTCATCCACCAGCTTGGCCAGGGCCAGCGCCGCCGCGCCGTCGCCTTTGCCGCCGCGAGCGCTGCCCTGCTGTTGCCCGCGGCGCTCTTCGCCGCCGACGGCCCCATCGATGAGGCCCAACCTCGCTGGCTCTACGCCGCCATTCCGGGCTCTGGCCACCTCGTGCGCCTGGGCACCCGCGCGACTTCCGGGCCCGAGCTGACCCGTCGATACCTGGCGTTCCTCCAGCAGGAAGAGCCGCAACCGCAAGGGGCCGAGCCCTCGCCCGAGCAGGTGGACGCCGGGTACCCGCATGCGCTGGACGCCGGCTCACCCGCGCTGCCTCCCCCACCGCCGCCACTCCCCCCGCCGGCAGAAGACGCGCTCGAGGTGGGCCTCGTCGTGCTCGCGGGCCAGCAGCAATACGAGTCGCCTGGTTGCAACGGCTACTCCGCCCAGCAGAAGTTCGGCCGCGTCGGGGTCACCGCTGCGGGGCGGATCGGGGCGAACGGCCGGTGGCAGGCGCGCGCGAGCCTGCTCATCAACGAGTCGAGAATCTCCGACCCGGCTGGCCACAACATCGACCTCCGCAGCCAGGTGGGCGCGTTCGGCACCGCGGGCGGGCTCGTCGAGTACGAAGGTCAATACGCCAGCATCGGGATCGGGCTCGTCGTCGGGCTGGGAAATCTCGGGCACTTCGCGCCGTGGATCAGCGGCGCGCCCTACCCCAACAACGGGTTCCCCAGCGCTGCCCCCGACGGCGTGCGCGGCTCGGCGGTTCCTCTGATCTATGTCCGCCTCGAAGCGATTCGCGGTTGGGCGTTCGAGCTCGGAACCGGCAGCCGCTTTCAGCCCGCCGAAGGCCCGTTCGTCGGATTCCGTTTCGGCCATGACGACCCGGGGCAGCTGGCGTTCCGGCTCGGAGCCGAGACCGTCTGGTTCCCCTATCCTCTCGCCAACCTCAACTTCTTCGGTGATCTGGCGATCCCCGTCACCCCGCGCAGTCGCTTCAGTCTGAGGCTTCTCTTCCTGCCGCCGAGCGCGGCGGGCGGAGTTCGTTTCGTGCACTCCTTCTGACGGCGGCACCGGGGTGAGCACCTCGCTTCCCCGTCTTCCGCCGCTCCAGCGCGCGCGGTCGGCAGCGGCGCGGCATCAGTCCGTCAGCGCGACCTCGACGCCTTCGTGCATCGGCGGCTCCGCGGAGGGGTCCACGAACAGCCACCGCAGCAGCGCGCGGTAGAAGCCGAACAGCGGCATCCGCACGGCGATCTCGTCGCGGATCCGCTCGCGCGTCGACTTGAACGAGGCGTGGCTCTCGCGCGTCAGCCGCTCGCGCTCGTGCAGGAAGTTCGACAGCGGCTGCACCTGCACCTCGAAGGTCCGGCCGCCCCAGGCGACCACGCTCTTCATCGCCGACCACCCGCTGCGCTTGCGCGATTCGTGCTCGAGGTAGTTCTTCACCTCGAGGAACCGCAGCCCCCGATGCTGCTCGTCGACCGGCAACTGGCGAGCCGCGAGCACGGCGTCATCGAAGCGGAGCGTCTCCAATTCGCGGTGCACCCGCTCGGCGTCCTCCGGCGTGCCCACCACCACCTTCACCCCGAAGACGTCCTTCACGTAGCGCCCCAGGTGCCGCAGCTGCTTGTCCTTCAACACCAGGCGATCCAGCTCGAAGATCTCGTCGGCCACCTTGTTCCAGATCTCCTCCTCGGCCTTGATCCGCGTCAGCAGCCGGTAGACCGAGAGGGCGTTGGGCGCATCGGCCTCGTACTCCACCACGTTGCTGATCAGGCTCGGCCGCAGCCAGCCGCGCTGGTCGGCGATCGCCAGCCGCGCCAGCACCCGGTTGCCCAGGTCGATGTCGGTGCTCCCGGTGACCTCGGCCTCGGTCACGTCCACCGTGAGGGTGAAGCGCTCGCGGGTCTTTTCGATCTCCCCGATCACCACGCTGCGCCGCTGCACCGTGCCCAGGAAGCGATCCGCCAGCAGGCTCGCAAGCAGGTGAAGGTCCCGCTCGCCGCGGCGGATCATGTCGCTGAACTCCGCGCGCGCACGGCCCACCTCGGCGCGAGAGAACGCCAGGCGCTCCCCGCCTGCGCCGGCATCGAGCGCTCGCCGATGCTGCTGCAGGGCCACCACCAGCGCGTTGAGCCCAGGCGCCTGGGAGACCATCCACAGCGGAGAGTCGACCGACGACGCCGTCGCGGTCGGGTCGGGGGACGGCGGGGGATCGACGGGCACCTCTGCCATCACCGGGACGCTGTGGCACGCCGGCCCGGATTGTCCAGCGCGATGAGCGCTCGAACGCCCGCCGCGGTGCCTAGAATGGCGGCATGCAACGGCTCAGCGCGCTCACCTTCGTTCTCCTCGCGGCCGTCGCCCACGGTCAGGCCGGCAAGGACGACGACCTCAGCAGCGCCTTCGGGCCGCCGCCGGCCCCCAAGGTGTTCGAGCCCGAGCACAACGTCCCTGCGCCCCCGCTGCCTCTGGACGTGAACGCGGAGCTTCGGGCGAAGTTCGAGCGGGACCTCGCCGCCGCCCAGAAGAGCTTCGAGGGGGGCGACGCCGCCGCGGCCCGCGAGCAGCTGGCGCTGGTGGAGCTGAGCGCGATCATGCTCGGTGGGCCGGACCGGGTCCGGGTGCACCGGCTGCAGCGCGCCGCCGCCACCAAGCTCAAGGACCCGAAAGGAATCCAGGAGGCCGATGAAAAATGGCTGACCGCCTGCGGCCCCAACGACGTGCCGGCCTGCCGCGCCACGGCGCTGGAGGCGATCGCCGCCTACGACGGGCCCCGGGTCGAGAAGATCCGCGCCGCCGACGCCTGTCTGACCGCGGCCGAGCAGCGGCCAGGCAAGCCGCCCCCTGCGTGCGTCGACGCGGCCCTCGCGCTGTACAAGAAGGCAGAGGACTCGCTGATGGTCGCCCGGATCGAGCTGTTGCGCGCGCTCCCGCTCGCCAGCGATCGCAAGCAGGCGAAGGCCGCCAAGAAGGCGCTGGCGCGGATCGCCGCCTTGATCGACGACCGGAGCGCCCTCGTCCGGCGCACGGCGCTCGAGACGCTGTCCCGGCTCGAGCTGGCGGAAGGCGCAGTCGACGACGCCACCCGGGATGCGCTCCTCGCGGCCGAGGCCTGGGCGAGCACCCTTCCTCCCGCCCAGCGCGCCTGGGCCCGCAGCCCCGCGGTCGATGCCGCGTGCGCCGCCTACGAGAAGGCCCGGGGCGCGGGCGCCTGCCGCAAGCTCGAGAAGAAGCTGCTTGGCGACTACCTCTTTCACGACTTCTCGCAAGAGCACCTCGGAGACGGGGAGCTGATCGGCCACGACAAGCTGGTGGCGGTGAACGAGCACTACGGGGTGATGATTCAGAACTGTCTGGCGGCCGAGATTCGGAGCCTCGAGGACAAGGCGGCGGTCACCTACCGGGTCAAATGGCTGGTGATCAACAACGGCCAGGTCGACAACTTCCACTCCGAGAGCACCGAGCACGAGCAGAGCCGCTTCGTCCAGTGCCTGCGCGAGCAGTTCGGCTTCTGGCGCTACCCGCGCCACGACGGAGACCCTCAGCGGATCCAACAGAGCTTCTCGGTGAAGAGCAGCACCCGGACCTGGGAAGAAACCGAGCAGTAGACAGAGCGACCGGAAGCAGCGGTCGCTGCCGGGGTAGGCCGCGCCGATTTGTGGGTTCGCCTGAAACGACGGATTCGCTCCCAGACGTCCCGAAGCCTACAATTGCCGGATGACCTCCACGAGCCGCCTCGGTGCAGTCCTCTTGCTTTCGGCGGTCGTCGCGGGGTGTCAGTGCGGCCCCGGGGGGAGTGGCACCGGTGGAGGGGGCGGCTCGGGCGGAACCGGCGGCTCGGCTGGCGGCAGCGGCGGAGGAACGGGCGGCACCGGCGGCACCGGCGGCACGGGTGGAGCGGGCGGAGGCAGCACCGACGGCGGAGGCGACACTTTCAACTGCACCGTGCCGTTGACCTGCGCGAAGCAGGGCTTCAACTGCGGCCCCGCGGGAGATGGCTGCGGCCTGTTGCTCAACTGCGGCACCTGCACCGCCCCCGAGACCTGCGGCGCGGTCAGCCCGGGCGTCTGCGGCCAGGGCGTCACGTTGCTCCCGGACGGCGGCGTCAACTGCGTGCCGAAGACGTGCGCGGCTCAGGGCTTCAACTGCGGACCCGCGGGCGACGGCTGTGGCGGGTCGCTCAGCTGCGGCACCTGCACCGGCCCGGCGAGCTGTGGCGGAGGCGGCACCAGCGGCGTCTGTGGTCAGCCCGCTTGCACTCCGAGGACCTGCGCCCAGCTCGACGCCGGCTGCGGCATCCAGGGCGA
>JAGSPQ010000776.1 GCA_018262385.1 Myxococcaceae bacterium
CCGGCGAGCCAGCGGGGGCTGTGCACGCTCGTCCGAAGCCGGCGCAGCTTCGGCAGCATCGGGTGATCGAACAGCGCGACGAACTGCTCGAGCTCGCAGGCTTCGACCGCGACGTCCTCCAGCGCCCACGGGGTCTTCGCGGCCAGCAGGTGCGGGGCGTGAACGTGCTCCGCTTTCTTCAGCCGCGCGAACGCCGGCCCGATGAACCGGCACCACGGCGCCTGGCCGAGCGGCACCGTGGCGGGCAGGCTCCAGACCAGCTCCTCGAGGGTCGCCCAGTCGGCCAGCGCGCCGTACTTCTCGGCGTCGGCCTGGTGGCGGAACTTCACCATCCCCTTGGCGACGAAGCCGCGGCGGTATTCGAGCTTCACGCCCATCACCGGGCCCAGCGCGCCCAGCCACTTCTTCCCGTTCGCCTTCAGCAGCGCGTTCTCTCGCGCCCGCTCTGCCGCCGTCTTCTCCGGCTTGAACTGCAGCGCGAGGAACTCCCCGCGGGGGTCGCCCTTCTCGAGCAGGAAGTCGCCGTAGACCAGCCGCGCCCCATCGTCGTCCGGATTGGCGAACACGTCGGCCAGCAGCCCCGCCTCGTCCTTGTCCTCCGCGCGCTTCGCGGGGCGCACCGGAGCGTCGAACGCGGCGAGCAGCGCGGCCAGCGCCTCTTCCTCCTCCAGCGACAGCTTCGGCGCGGGTGGGGGCAGGCGCTTGACGCAGGCGGTGAGCTGGCCGACCAGGTAGCTGCGCTGATCCTCCCGAATCGTCCACGCCTTCGGCAGCTCGGCTGCCAGCTCGACGAAGCGCGGATCCTTCAGCGCCTCCATCCACGCGAACGCCTCGTTCCACACCGTGCGCCGCGAGCCGCTCGAGGTGTAGGGCACCTCGCGCAGCAACGCCTCGAGCGCGGCCGAGCTGCGGGCGTCCATCCCCCACTGCCGGGCCGCGGCGATCCGCTGGGCGGTGTCGGCGATCTGCGGGCCCCGCAGCGCCGCCAGCAGTCCTCCGCGGCGCTCGGGCGCGTCGGCCTTCGCCGCTTCCAGCCAGGCGGCGGTGTCTGCCTCGAACGGGCTGGGGAAGGCGACGCCCGCGGCGCGGAACGCCTCCGCCAACCGCGGAGCCGGCTTCATCGCCCACCCCTGCAGGAGCAACTGGAACAGCCGCCGCGGGTGCTTCTGCTTCGCCGCTTCGGTCGCGTCCTGAAGCAACTGCGCGAGCTCGGTCATCGTTGCCCCCCGGGCGATGCGCTGCGCCTACCCCTTCGAAAGTTTGAGCGCGCCGTAGCCAACCAGCGCCCACCCGCCCAGCAGCAGCAGGCCACCCAGCGGCGTCACCGCTCCGAGCACCCGGATGTTGGTGAGCGTCATCGCGTAGAGGCTGCCGGAGAAGACGAGGATTCCTCCCGCGAACAGCCAGCCGGCGAGCTTCGGGCTCAGGCCCTCGACGTGCGCCGCCAGCACCGCGGTCAGCCCGACCGCCAGCGCGTGGATCAGGTGGTACTTCGAGGCGGTCTCCCACCACGCCAGCCGCTGCGCCGCGTCCGGACCTTCTCCGAGCAGCTGCTTGACCCCGTGCGCCCCGAACGCGCCCAGCGCCACGCCGAGAAACCCGAGCACGCCGGCCAGCACGGTGAGCGAGCGGTTCATCGGTGGCCGAATAACACGCGCTCGAAGATGGTGCAGGCGCGCCAGGTTGGCGCGCTGCTCGACGCGATTACGCGCGGTTGTTCGCGGCGCGACGACTGCAATTGGAGCCCGGCGTCCCCCCACCGAAGGAGCCGCCCATGCTGCCGATCCACCCGCTGCCGCCGTTCAAAGCCGCCCGCCCACTGCTGATGCTCGGCCTCGCCGCCGGGGCGACCGCGCTGGCGATCTGGGCCCGCCGCCGGGTCGGGGCGCCGGCGATCCGGGTCGAGCGCCGCACCCGGGTCGAGCCGGCCGAGCAGCTGCCCACTGCGGTGGAGGTGCCGTGGGGGGTGGAGGACCGCCTCCCGGTGGGACTTGAGAGGGAAGACTGAGCCTTTCGGCGATGGCGTCACTCCGTGCAGTACGACAGGTCGACGGCGCTGATCGGAAAGAGCAGCTCCTGACGGGGCTTGAAGATCCAGGCGGGGACGTTCTGGTCGAGTGAAACCCCCGAGGCGGCGAGCGCGCGGGCGAGATCTGCCATCAGCTCGGCTTCGCGCTCGTGGAGGTCAGTCCAGGTGGCGGGGAGCACGGTCCAGCCCCGCGCGGCCAGCTCTCGCAGTTGCTGGAGCGTCAGATCGAAGCGGCGTCGGGACCCGTGGCCCTTCATCCCCATCATCTGCAGCGCGACCCGCTGAGGTTCCCAGACGAAATCGAGGTTGGTGTGAAACGGAGCGGCCAGCGGGTAGTGCACGTGGGTGGGGGGCAGCCACGCGCGCTCGAGCGCCTGCTTCGTATCGACTTCGAGCAGGCTGTCGAAGGTTCCGAACTCCCGCGCGAGGACCATGTGACGCAGCGCCTTGCCGCGCATTCCGAGGGCGAGGTCTCCTTGAAGCCGGCTGGCGAGCCACGACTGAAGCGGAGGCCGATTCCTGATCGCCGAATCGAGCGCGGCCTCGAGTAGGTCGAGCGGGAGCACCTGAGCCAGGTGGAGCAGGGTGGTGCCGAGCCGGGTGACACGAATGCCGCGGCGTTCGGTGAGATCGCGGAGCTCGATGGTTCGGCTGCGATGGACGATCACGTCCGGTGCGGTGCGATTGCGACGGATCCGGGTGACCATCTCGAGCGGCGCGTCATCGGGAACGGTGAGGTCGAGGTTCCACAGGCGCGCGGCGGTCCGATGCGAAGCGGCGCCGCAGCTCCAGAGCATCGCGGCATGAGCGCGCTGGTCCCAGGTGGCATGCGATCCACTCAAGCGGTAGACGCCCGTCCGGGCGACCTCCCACTCTCGGGTCTGGAGTCGCCAATCGATGGCCCGACGCGACAGCCCGAGCTTCAGCGCCTGAACGCGAGTCACCAGCCCGTGCTGCGCTTCGAACCACCTCGTCAGCTCGTCCATCCCGCCGCCCCCCCCGAGAATGGAAGGCTACTGGGCGAGGCTGACATCGACTGGGCAGCTGGGCAGATCGGAAACGAGGCGGGGAGCCCGGCTCGGACGCGAGGGCAGGTCGATCGAGCGGGGCGAAGACCCGGGCGCTCCGGTCGGAGCGGTTGCGAGCGCTCGGGCACCGCAGTGGCTGGGCATTGGCGACAGCGGGTAGGTCTTGCTTCCTGCGAACCACGGGCTCTTCAG
>JAGSPQ010000777.1 GCA_018262385.1 Myxococcaceae bacterium
GGAGGCCGACGCGAAGGCGAAGGCGGAAGCGGCCCGGGCGAAGGCCGAAGCGGACGCGGTGGCGAGGGCCGAAGCGAAGGCCGAGGCCAGGGCGCGCGCGGAAGAGAAGCTGCGGCTGGCGGCCGAGGCGCGGGCCGAGGCGGAGGCCCAGGCCCGGGCGAAGGCAGAAGCGAAGGTCGCCGCCCAGGAGCAGGCTCGGGCCGAGGCCGAGGCGGCTGCGAAGGCGCGCGCCGAAGCGGCCAAAGAGAAGCAGGCGCGCGAGAAGGCGCAGCTCGAGGCGAAGCTCGCGTCGGCCAGGGCCGAGAAGGAGCGGCTGGAGGACGAGAAGCGCCAGCGCGCCGAAGCCGATCGCGCCCAGAAGGAGCGGGCCAAAGCCGATGCCGAGGCCAGGCGCCACGCCGACGCCGACCGCAAGCTCGAGCAGGAGCGCCAGGCCCGCGACGGGAAGGCGCAGGCCGAGGCCGATCGCAAGGCCGAGAAAGAGCGCCTGGCCGAAGAGAAGCGCCTCGAAGAGCAGCGTCGGGTCGAGGAAGCGGCGAAGGCCGAGCGCGAGCGGAAGGCGATCGCCGAGCGCGGAACCCAGGTCGCCAAAGCCGAGCCGGTCGTCAAGAGCGAGCCGGTGAAGCCTCAGCCGGTGGTGAAGCGCTCGGGGGCTCCGGCCCGGGTGATCTTCGTCGGGTTCAAGCAGCAGGAAGGCATCGGCCGGGTCTACGTGAGGACCTCGGAGACGGTGCAGTTCGGAGTGGGCGAGGACGCCCAGCGCAACGTCGTGCTCTCGCTCGAGAACGCGCGCATCGGCCTGCCCAACAATGAACGGCTGCTCGACACCTCGTTCTTCGACACCGCGGTCGCCCGGGTGATGCCGGAAGAGGCCGCCGACGGGAGCGTGAAGGTGATCATCCAGCTGAAGAAGTCGGTCGGCTACCGCACCAGTCAGGACGGCACCGAAGTCTCGCTCGAGTTCAGCCGGCCGTAGAGCGCGATGCACCTGGCGCTTCTCATTCTCGCGGCGGTGGGGGCTGAGCCCGCTGTCTTCGAGCTGTCGGCCGAGCAGATCGTCCACGACGGCGCGACCCGGCGCGCGTACGCCGAAGGGAACGCCGAGTTGGTCACCACCGGCGCGGCGCTCCACGCCGACCGGATCACCTGGGATCGCGATTCGAGCTCGGCGACCGCGATCGGCCACGTCGCGCTGCGGCTGACCAGCGGCGAGCTGCTGGTGGTGATCGCCGACGTCCTCACCGTGCGGTTCGAGGACGACGAGGTGCGCGAGGTCTTCGTCAACGACGGCAAGGTCTTGAGCAAGAAGGGGATCACCCCCGAGGCGCTGCGGGCGATCACCACCCCCGAGGGGCTGAGCGCGGCCGGCGAGACGACGATGCTGCTGATCGGCAACCACCTGGTGCGCGAGGGCGCGGTGTGGCGGCTGGAGAAGCTCGAGCTCGTCCCCTGCGAGTGCAACTTCAACCAGCCGTCGTGGTCGATCCGCTCGAACGACGCGACGATCGACACCGCCGACCAGCGCGCGTCGCTGTGGGCTCCGACGGTGCGGGTCCACGGCGTGCCGGTGCTGTGGCTGCCGTGGATCTCGCTGCCGCTGTCGAACCGCCAGACCGGCCTGCTGGCGCCCCGGCCCGGCTTCTCGGGCCTCAACGGCCTCTCGCTCGAGCAGCCGGTGTTCATCACCCTCGGGCGCAGCTTCGATCTGACCCTCACCCCCGGTTACTTCGGTGGGATCGACAAGCCGGAAGGAGTCAGCGGCCCCCGGCTGCTCACCGAGCTGCGCTACGCGCCGGCGATCGGCACCAGCGGGAAGCTGAGCCTGGGGCTGTTGTGGGACCTGAAGGGGCGGCGCAGCCCGGTCGTCCCTTCGGCCCCGCGCCCCGGAACCCGCGGCCTGCGCAGCGAGGGCTCGTGGCAGCACAACCAGGAACTCGGCTCGGGCTGGTCCACCCGGGTCGACGCGGCGTTCTTCTCCGACGCCTACTACCAGGAAGACCTGGTGTCCGACGTGCTGGCCAAGGAGGCCGGCTACCTGCGCTCGACCGCCACGCTGTTTCACCGCGGCCCGGGGCACTGGGCGGGGATCGACGTCGGCTTCCGCCAGGACCTCGCGTACGGCTACCCGCTGTTCGGCCGCTCGGGGGCGATCGAAGGCGAGCCGAAGTTCGGGCCCAACCCGCTCCACCGGCTGCCGGCCGTCACCTGGGCGATCCCCGAACGCAAGCTGCTCGGGCCGATCACCTTCGGGCTGCTGGCCGACTTCGTCCGCCTCGCGCCCACCCGCGGCCGGTCGGGGGATGAGGGGACGACGGCGAACGAGGGCCGGGCCGACGGGGCCAGCGTCGAGTGCCTGCAGCAGCGGCTGTTCTGGTTTGGCGAGATCACCGCTCCCGGCTGCGCCGCCCAGGTCGAAGCGACCCAGGGCGACGGGGTGTGGCAGCCGGGCGAGCGCGAGGCGAGGGATCGCTTCCAGGTGATGCCGCGGCTGTCGGCGAGCGTGCCGCTGATCGTCGCCACCCTCACGCCCTACGCGGCGTGGCGGCAGGGGATCTGGGTGGGCGAGCAGACCGGGACGATCACCGACCGCGGCTACCCGGTGCTGGGGGCCCGGCTCGACTCCGAGCTGGCGCGATCGTTCGGCGGCGTGCGCCATGCGATTGCTCCCGCGCTCGAGCTGCGCGGCATCCCCTTCGTCACCGGCACCGCGCCCGCGCCCTACGACGAGGTCGACACCGCCATCCCCGGAACCACCCCCCAGCTGCAGGGGGTCGCCGAGCTGCGCCAGCGGCTGACCCGCAACGGATCGGACTTCGCCCGCCTCGACCTGGGGCAGGGGATTCAGCTCTCGGGCCCAGCCCCCACCCTGGGCGAGTCGTACGGAAGCGTGCGCGCCGCGTTCGGCTGGTTCTCGGGGACGCTCGGCGCGCGGGTCGACCCGGTCCAGGCGCGGCTGACCCGGCTTTCGGCCACCGCGTCGATCGAAGACGGGCAGGGGCGGGGCGGCTACGCGTCCTACGAGAACCTGATCAACGACGGCACCGATCGATCCCGCCGGCCGATCGATCTGCTCTTTGCTCTTCCCGCCGCCACCTTGTTCCCCGGCCGCGCCCAGTCGGTCACCTTCGGCGCCCACTGGCGCTTCGGTGGCTTCGGCCTGCGCTACGACGCGCTGATGCTCGATCGGGCGTTCCAGGTCGACAACCGGACGAAGAGCGTGCTCTCGGTCGCCCAGCACTCCCTGGGC
>JAGSPQ010000778.1 GCA_018262385.1 Myxococcaceae bacterium
CGCGGGCCACCAGTTCCTTGCCGGTGCCGGTCTCGCCCAGCACCAGCACCGCGGTGTCGGTGGACCCGACGAGCGCGATCTCGTCGCGCAGCGACCGCATCACCATCGACTCGCCGATCAGCTCGCCGCCGCCGGTCGCGTTCTGCAGGTCGGCGTCGAGGGTGGACACCGCGCTCTGCAGCCGGGCGCGGGCGTGCTGCAGCTCTCCGACGAGGTCCGCGTTCTGGATCGCCACCGCCGCCAGCGCGGCGAACAGCTCGAGCTGCTCGGCGTGGCCCTCGTCGAACCGGCCGCGGGCGTGGGCGTCGGCGGTGATCACCCCGATCGTCTTCCCTTCGACCCGCATCGGCGCCGCCATGCAGGAGTGGAGGTGCTCGAGCGCCCGCGCCGACAGCCCGTCGAACGGATCGGCCTGCGCCGGGTCGGTGAAGTGCACCGTGCCCCGGGCCTCGAGCGCCCGGTCGAGCCGCGGGTTCTCGCCCACCTCGAAGCGGCGCCCGGCCAGCGGCGCGTCGCGGCGGAACCCACGCCCGGCCACCCAGCGCAGCGCCTCGCCGTCGCGCACCAGCACCGCCGCCATGTCGTAGGGCACCAGCCGCTCGAGCTCGATCAGGATCGCGTCGAGCACCGCGTCGCGATCGTGGCGGCTGGTCAGCTCGATCGCCGAGCGCACCACCGCGCGCAGAGAGGTCGAGCCGGGCCGGGTTGTCATCCGGACACCGTAGTGTCGTTTTGACCTTCGGTCGAGGTGTCTTTGCGACAACCGGCGAGCAGCGCGCTCGGGCGGGCCGGGCTGGCACGGCGGGTGAAGTGCGAGCAGCCCAGACCCTCAAGCCTGGAGCAGACGATGACGACGACGGAGCGAACGGACGTAGGCGAGCGGCTGGACGTGCGGGTGATTCCTTCCCCCCAGAAGCACCCGACCATCTTCGGCAAGTGGCGCGCGCTGCAGCCGGGCGAGTCTTTCACCCTGGTGAACGACCACGATCCCAAGCCGCTGTACCACCACTTCAACGCCGAGCACCCCGGCCAGTTCGAGTGGGAGTACCTCGAGAACGGCCCCGAGACCTGGCGGGTGCGAATCGGCCGCCCCCGCGCGTAAGGTCGGCCGCCATGCTCACCCCTCTGCTGCTGTCCCTGATCCTCTCGGCCGAGCCGGCCAAGACCCCCAACGCCGTGCAGGCCGAGATGGTGCTGCTGCACGAGGCGATCCTGGTCACCCTGGTCGGAATCGAGACCGGCAACGTCGAGGCGGTACCGGCGGCGTTCCACAAGGTGCACGCGGCGAAGGCGGTCACCGAGCAGGCGCTCGACAGCGGAGCGTGGAAGCCGAAGGCCGGCACCACCGTCGCCGCGTTCAAGAAGCAGGATCAGACCTTTCACCAGGAGCTCGAGAAGCTGGTGAAGGCCGCGGCGAAGAAGGACGTGCCGGCGACCGCGAAGCAGCTGGGCGCGGTGATCAACGGCTGCCCCGCCTGCCACACGAAATTCAAGCCAGACCCGCCGGCCCCTTGATCCCGATCAAGCGGGCGCTCGCGGGCCCGACGGATTCTGCAGTGTCATGTCAAGCCCACGCCTGAAGCTGATCACCATCCCCTGGGAGCTCGAGGTGCCGACGCTGGCCCTCGCCTCGCTGGCGGCCGTCACTCCTCCCCAATTCGAGATCGCGATCGTCGACCTGCTGCGCGAGCGGCTGCTGCTCGACGAGCCGGTGGATCTGGTCGGCATCACCGCCTCCACTCCGCGGATCAAGGCCGCCTACGCGCTGGCCCAGCTCTACCGCGACCGCGGCGTCACGGTGGTGATGGGCGGCCACCACGTCACCGCGATGCCCGAGGAGGCGCTGAACTACTGCGACGCGGTGGTGTGCGGTGAAGGCGAGACCTCGTGGCAGCGGATCTGCGAAGACTTCCTCTGCGATCCGACCCGGGTTCGCGGCATCTATCGCGATGCGCCGCCCGATCTCGGCAAGCTTCCCCAGCCGCGGATCGATCTGATGCACCTCGAGCGCTACGGCGCGGCGTTCTACTACCCGCTGATCGCCAGCCGCGGCTGCCCCGAGGCGTGCACGTTCTGCTTCGCGAAGAAGATGACGATGGGCTACCGCACCTATCCGATCTCGCACGTGATCGAGCAGGTGAAGCGGCGGCCGAAGTTCATCCGCGCCGGATATTTCGTCGACGACAACCTGCCGGCGGATCCCGACTACACCCGCGAGCTGTTCAAAGCGCTCGAGAAGCTGGGGCTGCAGTTCGGGATGCAGGCCCGGCACGAGTTCTCGCAGGATCCGACCAACGTCCACGCCGCGAAGAAGGCCGGCTGCGCGCTGATCTCTTCCGGCTACGAGTCGGTCAACCAGTTGAGCCTCGATGGCAGCGCCAAGCACGCCGACGCGAACAACTACCGCGAGGTGATCAAGAACATCTTCGACGCCGGGATCATGACGTCCGGCAACTGGATGTTCGGCTTCGACCAGGACACCCCAGACGTCTTCGAGCGGACGCTCGAGTTCCTCGACAGCACCGAGCTGGTGCACAGCAGCTTCACCGCCGAGATCCCCTTCCCCGGCACCGCCTCGTTCAAGCGCTACAAGCGCGAGGGCCGGCTGCTCACCGAGGACTACGACGCCTACGTCGGCAAAGACGGCGTCGTCGTCAAGCCGCTGCAGATGACCGCCGATCAGCTGCGCGACGGGATCCGCTGGCTGGCGCTGCAGTTCTTCTCGCCTCGCCGCTGTACCCAGCGGGCGACCAAGGCGTTCAGCAACAAGAAGCTGCCCAACTTCGGCGCCGCGTGGCTCAAGGCCCCTGCCCTGCTCGGCCTCAACTACTACCAGATGTGGCAGTGGCAGTACCGGATGCAGCCGCCGCTGCAGTGGCTCTACCAACGGCTGATCTCGGTGAACAAGTACCGGTACGTCGGAGACCTGTTCCGCGGCACCAACTTCTGGAAGGACGAGCTGCCGCGGGCCGCTGCGCCGGCGGCGCCGATCACCGCCACGGGTCCGTTCGCCCACGTCGAGGGGTTCAAGAAGGGCCGCAAGCACAAGCTCGGGCTGGTCGAGAAGCGGCCGGCCACCCCGCGCTGAGGCGGCGCGCGGACCGGGGCGGCTGGGCATCAGCGTCCGGTAGCAGCGCGCGCACGAGCGCCTCGCCGGGCCCTCAGGCGGGTGACGTGCGAAGGCCGGCGGGCGGGCGATCACCGCGGTCGCGAGAACGCACCGGTGCGCCTGGGCGATCGTGCCGGCCCGTCACCGAGGATTCGGGCATTGGCCAAAGGGGGTAGGTCGTCACTGACCGAAGGGCTCGGGCGTGCAGCGCTAACCACATCCGGGTGTGGTCAGCGCTGCACACCCAGCGTCAGCCGCTGCCAAGTGGGTGGTTCGCAAGCCGCCAGAGCT
>JAGSPQ010000087.1 GCA_018262385.1 Myxococcaceae bacterium
CGATCGACAGCAGCGCGCGCGCTGCCGAGTGGCTGTTGATCAGCGGTACCCCCCGCGCCTCGGCGAGGTCGAGCACGTCTCGGCAGAGCGCGTCGCTGGAGTGGGCCAGGTCGAGCACCACCCCCAGGTCGATCAGCCGCTCGACCACCGCCTTGCCGAGCGGAGTCAGCCCCTGCGGCTCGAGCGCCTCGGTGCGGATCCCGAACACGTTGAACGCATTCTGCCCGATCGCCGCGCCGCCCAGCGCGCTGCTGACGAAGTGCTGGAGGGTGATCGCCCGCATCCCCGCCATCCACAGCCGATCCACGTCGTCGACCTCGAGGATCCCCTCTCCCCCTTCCACCGCGGGGAGGACGGCGATCCGTCCGCGCGCCACCGCCTGCCGCGCCTGCGCGGCCGAGAACACCACCGCGAACCCCGGCCGCCGCTCGCCGAACTGCTGGAGGCCGAAGAGCTGATCGAGCGCCTCGTCGAACGAGCTGCGCCCCGGCCGCAGCCCGTAGGGAGGCCAGACCGAGCCGAGCGCCAGCTTCACCCCCGCCGCGTGCAGCTGCGCCTCGTCGATCTGGTTCACCAGCTGGGCGTTGGCGCGCCAGGTGAGGTTGCCGTCGCCGGGCTCGCCCTTGAAGATCGGCTTCGCCGCCTGGGCCATCGAGAGGTGGAGGTGCAGGTCGACCGCCAGCCCGGGCGCCGTCGTCGCCTTCGGAAGCGTCGCCGCCAGCGGCCGGGCCGCTCCACATCCGGCAAGCACCACCAGCAAGGCTGTGCAGGCTGCTCTCACCCGCTGCCGTCTACCACGCGCCTCCCATGTAGCGGGGGGTGGTTGGAGGTAGGCGTGGTTTGAGGTATAGGCGCCGACCCGTTTCCATCCTTTGGAGTTTCTTCAACTTGCTGCCAGCCCTTCTTCTCTTCGTGGTGAGCGCCGCCGACCCGGTGTGGATGCCGGGCGCAGCCGAGAAGGAGCGCTTCAAGGCCTACTTCACCCAGGGCGAGAAGCTCTACAGCCAGGGGGAGTACGGGGCGGCGATCTGGAACTTCCGCCGGGCCGATCGCCAGCTGGCGACCCCGGAGGTCATCTACGACCTGGCCAAGTGCCACGAGAAGCTGGGCGACGTCGCCTTCGCCACCTACTACTACCGGCTGTACCTCAAGCGCTCTCCCAGCGCGTCGGACGCGCTCGACGTCGCCGAGCGGGTCGGCACCGCGCTCGCCCAGGCCGAGGCGAATGGACGGGGCTTCCTCGAGGTCGAGGTCCCCGGGGCCGAGAAGCTGAAGGTCTCCAACTACGAGTTTCCCGAAGGTCCGATCGCGATCTTCCTCCCGCCGGGGGACTTCGAGGTCACCGGCACGTTCCCCGACGGGCCGAAGCGGGTCGTCGCCCAGCTTCGCACCGGGAAGACCACCACCCTGGTGTTCGAGCCGCTCAGCCCGCCGCTGGTCGAGGCGCGGCCGGGCGCTCCGGACGAGGCGGTGCGGGTCTCGAAGCGCACCGGCGGACCTTCGGCGATGCGGGTCACCTCCTACGTGGTCGCCGGACTCGGGGTCGCCGCGCTCGCCGTTGGCACCGTGCTGGGCGTGCTGGCCTCCGGCGAGGCCAACCAACTGAAGACCGACAAGACCCTCAACTACAACCAGGCCCAGGCACTGGCGAACGGGGCCAATGACAAGGGCCTGGTGGCGAATGTTCTGTGGGGGGTGGGTGGCGCGGCGGTCGCCGGTGGTGTTGTGATGTTCATCGTTTCGATGCCTGAGCCGGGCATGAAGAGCAGTGGAGGCAGTCGGTGAAAAAGTTCTCGTCCGGGCTCGCAGTGAGCATCGTGGTGTCGTTTCTCGCAGGCTGCGCCACCGGCCTCTACGCCGATCCCGAGGGGCTGCAGTGTGACTCCGGGGGGGTGTGCCCCAACGGCTACGTCTGCGTCGCCGGCAACACCTGCCACAGCATCAACGGCACCGGCGGCGGAACCGGCGGCAGTGGTGGAACCGGCGGCAGCGGCGGCACCGGCGGCAACGGCGGCGGGGTGGGGGGCGGAGTCGGCGGTGGCACCGGTGGAGCGGGCGGCGGACTCGGTGGCGGAGTGGGCGGAGCCGGAGGCGGCGTCGGCGGTGGAGCGGGCGGCGGCAACACCTGCGCCACCATCAGCTGCGGGACCCCTCCCAACCCGGTCTGCAAGGACCCGGTCACGCTGACCACCTTCGCCAACCCCGGCACCTGCACCAACGGCCAGTGCAGCTACGCCTCGAGCGACACCGCGTGCGCCAACGGCTGCGTCAACAACATGTGCCAGAACCAGAACCTCTGCGCGGGCAACACCTGCATGTCGCCGCCGCCGCCGACCTGCGTGGCGGGCAGCGTGCGGACCTTCATGGCCCCCGGGGTGTGCAACATGGGCACCGGCGTCTGCACCTACAACCCGATTGACACCCCCTGCGGCAATGGCTGCGCGGGCGGCGCCTGCATCACTCCCGGCCAGATCCTCACCCAGACGATGCCGCGGGTGAAGTTCGCGGTGAACGCAGTCGACCAGGCGCCGGGCTCCGCGGGCACCCACGTGCTGGTGGTCGGCAACGGCGGCAACATCCTCAAGTGGGACGGCTCCAGCTTCGCCAAGGTCGCCTCGATCGGCGCGGTGACTTCCGACCTCAACACCGTCTGGTTCGCCGGGCAGAACATCGCGATCGCGGCCGGCTCGGGCCGCACCGTGCTGCGCTACAACGGCACCGGCTACGCGAGCGTTCCCAACGTCCCCGGCAGCGGGAGCACGGTCTTCACCGGGGTGCACGGCAGGGACGAGGGGACCTTCACCCTGATCGACGGCTCCGAGAACTACTGGCGGTTCGAGGCCACCGCGCTCCCGATGTGGCAGAGCGCGACGGTCAGCAAGGGCAGCCAATACAGCTACAAGACGCTGGCGCTGTTCGTCGATTCGACGAACCAGCTCCGGCTCGCCGGTCAGCGCACCGCCGCGGGCCTCACCAACGGGCTGGTCACCTTCGTCGGCCATGGCGGCACCGCCGGCGGCGGCGACAACGACAGCAGCTCCAGCGATGCGTTCGCGGCGGTCGGCGGGCCGGCGATCGACGGCGGTAGCCTGCTGCCCGCCTCGGCCTTCCTCGGGCGCGCCAGCTCCTCGGGCCTGCGCACCCACAACACCACGGGAGCTTTCGGCACCCCGGCGTTCACCCTGCCCGCGAGCGCGGGCGTGGTGGGGATCACCACCGGCAGCAGCGCCACCCGGCAGACCTACTTCCTCACCAAGCCCACCGCGGGCACCCCGGGCACCATCGGGCACCTCTACCGCTATTCGGGAGCGTCGGGCGCGCTCGACCCCGAGCCGCTGGGCGACTTCTACTTCGACAAGGTCGCGATGAGCCGCAACGAGAGCGGGGGGGTGATCATCGCCGAGGCCGACGTCACCAACGGGGTGAACAACATCGTCCGCCGCAGCTCAGTGGCCTCCGAGGCGCTGGACCTGGGCGAGAGCTGGTCCGCGGTCGGCAGCAACGGCAACACCCTGGTCCTGGCCAGCGCCGTGGGCGACCTGGCGGCCCGGGTCGGCAACGCGCCGACCTGGCAGTTCCGGCGCGGGCCGTACGTCGTCATCACCGACCTCGCCGCGAACAACGGCTCCTCCGGGGTGCTGGTGGTGGGCAAGGCCGGGAACATCGCGCGCTTCCAGTTCAACGCCCTCAACCCGACCAACACCCCGATTGCGACCGGCACCACCACCGTCGACTTCAACGGGGTCTGCCGGCTGAGCGACACCGAGGCCTACGCGGTCGGCAGCGCGGGCACGATCCGCAGCGTCAGCAGCAGCGGCGCCACCTCCGCCCCGATGACTTCCGGCACCACCAAGAACCTGCTCGCGGTCGACTGCCTCAGCCCGGGCAACGCGATCGCCTGTGGGCAGGGCGGCACCGTGCTCCGGCTGTCCGGCGGGAGCTGGTCCCCGCTGCCCACTCCCTTCCCCAACTCCGCGATCGACCTCCTCAGCTGCAAGGTGGCCGGCAATGTCCTCTGGGCGGCAGGCGACAACGCCTTCTACAAATTCGATCTCGGCGCCGCAGCCCCGGCCTGGCAGGTGCTGGCCGCGCAGCCCCGGCTGTCGAAGCTCAACGTCCTCAGCGCCACCGACGTCTACGCCCTCTCCGGCAACAACCGGGTGGTGCGGTTCGATGGCAGCGCCTGGACCCCAGTCTTCACCGCCACTTCCGGTACTTTGGTGGGGGGTGGGCAAGTGGGTGGAAAAGTGGTATACGCGGGCTCCCTCGGGACGGTGGTGGAAGGGCAGTAGACGGGTGGCGGGATTTTGAGGGCAAGGGGAAGGCCGCAAATGGAGCTGGATCCGCGCTTCAAGATTCGAGCACCGCTGCGTTGTGAGGGCATTGGCCGGCTGGACTGCGCCGAAGACCTCGAATCCGGGATGCGGATGGCGGTGCGCTGGCTGCCGCTGGAAGCCAATGGTTCCGCGGCGGTGCAGGCGTGCGAGCAGCTCCCCGAGCACCCGACGCTGCCCCGGATCCGCCAGATCGGCCAGGTCGGCGCCTCGGCCTACGTGGCGATGGAGTTCCCGGACGGTAACCTGCTCGCCACCCAGCTCCACGAGCCGCTGCCGGCGGCGGCGCTGATTGGGATTACCGCTCAGATTGCCGACGCGCTGGCGACCATCCACTCCCAGGACGTCTTCCACGGCGAGATGTCGGCCGACTCGGTGCTGCTGGTCGGCGCTCCGGGCGAGCGGGCGTACCTCTGGGACATGCCGTTGGTGATTGCCAACCGGCTCACCGACCGTCGCGGCGAAGACCGGCTGATGTACCAGCTGGTGAAGGCCGCTCCCTACCTGGCTCCCGAGCGGGCCCGCGGCGCCAAGGCGAGCGCGGAAGCCGACGTCTACGCGCTGGGCGCGATTGTCTGCATCGCCGGCGGCGCCTCGCTGCCGCTCGCCGAGAGCACCCTGGCGGTCGTCCACTCGGTCGCGATGGGCACCTGGGTCCCCCGGGTTCCGAAGGCGATCCCCGAACCGCTGCGCTCGATGCTCGAGCGGATGGTGGCGCGCGACCCCTCGGCCCGCCCGACCGCGCGCGAAGTGGCCGAGCTGTTCATGCCGCCGGTCGCCGCCCACCGCACCGAGCCGGAGATGCCGGCGATCGTCTTCCCGGTCGCGGCGGTGATTGCTCCCGTCGCCGCCAGCCCCGCGGCGGTCCCGGTGCTCATCTCGCCCCTGCTGATTCCGCCTCCGGTGCTGTTCCCCGCGGCGGCGCCGACCGCTCCCGGTGCTCCGGTTCAGACCCCGGTCGCGGCCGACGGGCAGGACCACCCCGCTCCCGAGGCGAAGCTCGAGCTTCCCGCTGCCCCGGTGGTCGCGAAGCCCGAGAGCGCGGTGCAGCTGACCGACAACGTCTCGGTCTCGCAGGACCTGGCGAACGCCGGAGCGGTGCTGCTGACCGCGGAAGAAGCCGCGCTGCTGCCCACCCGGAACCGCAAAGTTCCGCTGATGATCGCGGGCGTGATGGCGGTGCTGGTGATGGTGCTGGGCGGGCTGGCGATCGACCTCTCCCGCCAGGGTCCCGAGGTCCAGGCCCCCGCCCCGGCTCGGGCCCCGGTGGTGGCGAAGCGGGCTCAGGCCCCGGGCCCCGCGCAGGTGCTCGCCGCTCCCGCCGCGGTCGAAGCGTCGTCGGACGACGAGCTCGCCGCGCTCACTCCCCGGGCGAAGCGGCCGGCGGCGAAGAAGCGGGCCGCGAAGGCGGAAGTGGCGGCCCAGGACTCGGCGGCCCCCGCCGTCACCGAGCAGAAACAGGACGACTTCGGCTTCCTCGAAGAAGACCAGGATCTGAAGCGCCCGACTTTCTAGTTCGCTGCGCCGCGCCAGACATTATGGTCCCAGCGCTGTCCTACTGGGTCCTCCTCGCGAGCGCTGCTCGCCCCGCTCGATTCGTCCATGCGCGCCCCACTGACTGAAGCCGAGCTCGATGCTCGCCTCGCCGCGTTGGGGCTGGTGCGGGACGACTCGGTCGCTGCTCCTCCGCCGAGCAAGAACCGCACGGTGGTCTGCCGCAATGGCCGGCGCCGGGTGCTGGTGAAGGTCGCCGACGGGCCGGGAAACGTGGGGGTGCTGCGCGAGGGCTCGATCCTCGAGCGGGTCGCGCCGCTGGCCAAAGAGCCCGACGCGCCGCTGCTGCTCCCCGGGATCTACGCGTTCGATCCCGGCAACGGACTGCTGGCGCTCCACTGGCTGCAGGGGGGCGAGACGCTCCACCACTTCCACCGCCGCAGCGGCGACTACCCGCGGCAGGTGGCGCGGCAGGTCGGGCGGGCGCTCGGCTATCTCCACCGCGCCAGCCACGACTCGCCCGGCCGCTTCGCGCTCGCCGACGCTTTTCGCGATGAATCGGACCTGCTCGAGTGTTTCCTGCGCATGCGTCCCGACTTCTATGCCCGGCTGTCCGGAGTGGGGGTCGAGCTGTTCTCCCAGGTCCAGGCCGACGCGCCGGCGATGGCGGGCCTGCAGGCGCTCAGCGAGCAGCAGGCGAAGGAGAGCGAGGCCTGCCTGCTTCACGGAGACCTGCGGCAGGCCAACCTGCTGCGGGTGGGCAAAGACCGCAACGCGCCGGTGTTCTTCCTCGACTGGGAGCTGTCGTTCTGGGGCGACCCGGCGCGAGATCTCGGCAGCCTGTTCGCCGACTACGTCAGCGCCTACCTCGCCCCCGAGCACAAGAGCGAGGTGCTCAGCCGCGCTGAGCTGTCGAGCTTCTGCCGCGCGCTGCTGGCCGCCTACGGCGAGGCGCGGGGAGATTCCTTCGCCCTCACCGCCGACTTTCAGGATCGGGTGGTGCGGTGGGTCGCCACCGCCCTGCTGATCGCCGTCTACGGCATCTCCCACTACGAGCAGCTGCTCGACACCCGCGCCCGGGGGCTGGCCCAGCAGGCGCTCGACATGCTCGCCGCGCCGCAGTCGTGGCCGGCAGTGCTGTGGGGGGCGCCGTGATTCTCGCCGAGGCGTTCAAAGAGCTGGAGTCGAAGATCGCGCTCCACAAGTCGGTGCTCGCGCTCGAGGGGGTGTCCTACCGGCCGGAGAGCGCGCACGCCGCGCTCTCCTCCTGGATGCTCTCCCGCTGGCTCAGCCGCCGGCCGGGCGCTTCGCCCCGGGGGGGCCGCGCCTCGGGGGACTCCGGCTGGGTGGCGCATCTGCAGGCGCTCACCCGCGGCGCCGCCGGCTGGGAGCCGGGCTACACCCTGGTGCGGGTCGGCGAGTCCGACGGGCTGAGCGGGCGGCGCGGGCAGTGGGCGTTCGTCTCCGACGGCCGGTTGAGCCTGTTCCTCGACGAGCCGGGCCAGTACTCGCCGCCGGCTGCCCGGCCGGGCGAGCGGGTCAGCGTCCGGGTGCCGCGCGCGCGAGAGAACCTCACTCCCCACCGGTTCACCCTGCTGGGAAACCACGGCGCCCCGTCCCCGGGCGAGCGGGTGAGCAAGCTGTTCATCGCCGCCTCGCTCGAAGCGGCCGCGCTGCTGGTCGCCTCCCTCTCCGCCCGCAGCGCCGACGGGCTGCGCTTCTCGCTCTTCGTCGGCAACGAGCCGCGCGACTTCGAGCGCACCGACAACCTGGTGATGGACGTCGCCTTCCGCGACGAGCCGGCGGCGGTGAAGCTGGTGGGGGATTTCTTCAAGGGGCAGAGCGGGCGGCTGCTGCCGCTGCGGCCGCCGCTGCAGGCCCAGCAGGTGGTCCCCGGCCTGGCGAAGACCGAGATCACCGCGCGCGAGGATGCCGGCGATGGCTACTTCCGCCGGCGCGCCGATCAGCTGGCGGCGGTGGTGCTCGACGGGCTCCACGCGGGCGAGCTGAGCGCCGCCCAGTGGAGCGCCCGGGTCGAGCTCGAGACCCGCCGCTGACGGCTCGGGGCCGCCCCGCCACAAATCGACGGCGGACGCGTTGACCTCGGGCAAGGGCTGGCGTTTAAGCACCGCGCCGTGCTCGCCCCCCTGATCGCCGCAACGCTCGGAGTTCTGCTTGGCATCCGCCACGCGTGCGAGCCCGATCACCTCGCCGCCGTCTCCACCCTCGCGGCCGAGGAGCGCTCGGTGAAGGGAGGCCTGTTCCTCGGCGCGCTGTGGGGGGTGGGCCACTCGCTGGCGCTGCTGCTGGTAGGAGGCTCGCTGGCGGTGATCGAGACCCAGATGCCGCCGCGCGTCGCCGACGCGCTCGAGCTGGGGGTGGGGTTGATGGTCATCGGCCTCGGCCTGCGGGCGATCGTCCGCGCGGTCCGCGAAGGCCGCACCGGCCGGGTCCAGAGCCATCGCCACGGCGAGGTGCAGCACGCCCACCCGGCCGAGGCTCAGCACGTCCACGTGAGCCGGTGGACGCTGGCCACCCGCCCGCTGCTGGTGGGCATCGTTCACGGCCTGGCCGGCAGCGGCGCGCTGACCGCGCTGGTGCTCGCCGAGCTGCCGAGCGTCGGCGCGCGGCTGACCTACATCGCCCTGTTCGGCGCCGGCAGCGTGGTCGGGATGGGGTTGCTCAGCGGGCTGTGCGGAGTGCCGCTGGCGAGGCTGCAGCGGGCGCCGCGGCTGATGGCCGCCTGTCTGCTCGGCGTCGGCGTGTTCTCGGTGAGCGCCGGCAGCTGGTGGGGTTTCAGCGCCGCCGAGCGGTTGTTCGGCTAGCGGCGTGCGCAAGCTGCTCGGCGCGCTCGGCCTTGC
>JAGSPQ010000779.1 GCA_018262385.1 Myxococcaceae bacterium
ACCTGCCCCTGCACCAGGCCACCCCCGAGGAAGAACGCCGAGCCGAGCAGCGCGTCCACCGCCGGCACGGTGAAGGACAGCTGCGGCGGCACCACGTCGATCTTCACCTCCCGGGTGACGGTGGTCCGGTTCCCCGCCAGGTCGACCGCGCTCACCCGCACCGTGCGCGTGACCCCGTCCGCGCCCTCCGGAAGAGCCCAGTCGTACGAGAACTGATCTCCAATCGCGGTCACCGCCACCTCGCCTTCCCCGACGTCGACGGTCAGCGCGGCCAGCCCCGAGCCGTCGGCGGCCAGCCCACGGACCTTCGGCCCGGCGGAGAACCAGGCAAGGTTGAGCGTCGCGTTGTCGATCGGCGAGCCGACCGTCAGCGCCGGGGCGAGGTTGTCGACCGTGATTCCGACCCGCTGGGTCGAGGCCTGCTGAAGCGAGTCGTGGGCGCGCAAGGTGAGCCCCAGCGGCTGGTAGTCCATCGAGGGCAGCGCGACCCGCCCCGAGAATCGCTCGGCCGACATCGGCACCTGCACCCAGCTCTTCCCCTCGTCCAGAGACAGCTCGAGGGTCGCCGCGCCGTTGTCGTCGCGAACCGAGCCGCTGATCGTCAGCGTGTCGCCGGCGATCAGGCTGCCCACCCGCGGCTCGTCGATCAGCAACTGCGGCGCCTCGTCCAGCACGCAGATCAGGTTCTTCGGTTCGCAGCGCTGGTTCGAGCCACACAGCGTCTTGCCACAGCGAATCTCGGCCGTGTTCGGAAGGCAGCCGGCCACCACCAGGGTGGTGAGCAACAGGAAGCGGATCATGGGTTCTTGTCTCCGGTGAAGGGTCGAGGGCGCTGCTGGCAAGCGGTGGACCCGCGCCAACCGGGCGCCGTTGCCATCGGGGGGGGGAAGTCAATCCGGCCGCCGGGACGTCGAATCTGATCAGCCAGACCTGCGGGGCGCGTTAAGGGAGTGCCCCCGATGTCCACCCCGGTGCTCGAGGTCGAGCAACTCACCAAGCGCTACCCGAAGCTGACGGCCCTCGACGCCGTCTCGCTCAGCATTCCGCCCGGCGAGATCTTCGCCCTGCTGGGGCCGAACGGCGCCGGGAAGACGACGCTGATCGCCACCGTCTGCGGGACGGCGAAGAAGACCTCGGGGCGGATCCGGCTGTTCGGCAAGGACCTCGACGTCGACCCGCTCACCCCGCGCTACGACGTCGGCCTCGTCCCCCAGGAAATCAACTTCGACCCCTTCTTCAGCGTCCGCGAGTCGCTGCGAATTCAGCAGGGCTACTACGGCCGCACCCGCGACGATGCCCGCATCGACGAGGTGCTGAGCGCGCTCAACCTGTTGTCGAAGGCCGACGCGCAGACCCGCGCGCTCTCCGGCGGAATGAAGCGGCGGCTGCTGATCGCCAAGGCGCTGGTGCACCGACCGAAGCTGGTGTTCCTCGACGAGCCCACCGCGGGAGTCGACGTCGAGCTGCGGCGCGACCTCTGGGCCTACGTCCGGACCCTGCGCACCCAGGGCACCACGGTGGTGCTCACCACCCACTACCTCGAGGAAGCCGAGGAGCTCGCGGATCGGGTGGGGATCATCGATCGCGGCAAGCTGCTGCTGGTCGAGAACAAGTCGACGCTGATGAAGCGGCTGGGCGAGCGCCACCTCGAGGTGCGGTTCAGCAGCCCGGTGCCCGAGATCCCCGCCGGCGCGCTGCACGGGCAGGCGCAGCTGTCAGAGGGCGGAATGCTGTTCCGGTACATCGAGCGGTACGACGGGCCGCCCGCCGCCACGCTGCTCGCGGCGCTCTACTCGGCGCAGCTGCCGATTGCCGACGTGGCGATCAAGCCGGCGCGGCTGGAAGACATCCTGCTCCACGTGCTGCACAACAACGGCCTCACCGCCGAGGGCCTGCCTGCGCTGGGCGGAGCGGCGGCGCGATGAACCTGATTGGCGTCAAGACCCTGCTGGGGAAGGAAGTGCGCCGGTTCCTCAAGGTGCCGGGCCAGACGGTGTTCTCTCCGCTGATCTCCACCTCGCTCTACTTCCTCGTCTTCGGCTTCACCCTCGGCGGCTCGCAGGTGCAGACCGACGGCGTGCCCTACCTGGTGTTCATCGTCCCCGGCCTGGTGTTCCTGGGGACGGCGAACAACGCGTTCCTCAACTCGTCGAGCTCGCTGTTCATCACCAAGATCCAGGGGACGGTGGTGGATCTGCTGGTCGCTCCGCTCGGGCCGGCCGAGCTGATGATCGGCTTCGTCACCGGAGCGATGGTGCGCGGGCTGATCGTCGGCCTCGCCACCTGGGCAGTGACGCTCTACTTCACCGGCTTCCACCTGGTGCACCCGCTGGAGACCTTCGCCTTCCTGCTGCTGTCGGCCTACGTCTTCTCGATGCTCGGGCTGCTCGCCGGCTTGTGGGCGGACAAGTTCGAGCAGATCAACTTCTTCCCCACCTTCGTGATGCTGCCGCTCACCTTCCTCGGCGGGGTCTTCTATTCGGTCGACCGGCTGGCGGAACCGTTTCGCACCATCAGCTTGTTCAACCCGGTGGTGCACATGGTGGTCGGGCTGCGGGCGGGGATGCTGGGGCTGCCGCTGCCCCGGACGGCGGGGATGACCATCCTTCTCTTGCTGGCGTTCTCCGCCACCGCCCTCGCCTACCGTCTGCTGAAGTCCGGGTACAAGTTGAAGGCGTAAGCAGTAAGTTGGCCGCGACTCATGGCAATTCAGTTTGGCCGCTATCAGCTGCTCAAGAAGCTCGCCTCCGGGGGGATGGGGCAGGTGTTTCTCGCCCGCACCGGACAGGAGGGGTTCGAGAAGCTGGTCGTGCTCAAGCGCATCCTTCCGCACCTGGTCGAAGACGAAGAGTTCTTCACCATGTTCCAGGACGAAGCGAAGATCACGATGCGGCTCAACCACCCGAACATCGCCCAGATCTTCGAGTTCGGTGAAGAGCGCGGCATCCACTTCCTGGTGATGGAGTACATCGCGGGCGAGGACATCCGCCGGCTCACCAAGCGGGTCGCCGCCGCCGGGCAGACCCTGCCGCTGGGAGTCATCCTCCGGGTGATCGCCGACGCCGCCGCCGGCCTCGACTACGCGCACAAGGGCCGGGACTCGAAGGGGGTGCCGCTGGGGCTGGTGCACCGCGACGTCTCGCCCCAGAACGTGCTGGTCGGCTTCGACGGCGCGGTGAAGTTGATCGACTTCGGAGTCGCCAAAGCGGCCGGCCGCGCGCAGCACACCGCGACCGGAATCTTG
>JAGSPQ010000088.1 GCA_018262385.1 Myxococcaceae bacterium
CGATCGCCAGCGGCAGGGGCCGCGGGCCCGGCAGTCCGGGATCGGACAGCTCCACCATGGTCCAACCACCGACAGGGCGGCCCGCAGCTCTTCCGTTCGGTGGGGTCGGGGGTCCGGAGCGACGCTCCGGCTCGTTTACTTAATTAAGTAAACTGGCCAAACGAGCGCGCCGGAGGGGACCTCGCGCCGCAGCTCCTCTCAGCGAAGGCACACCCGCTCGCCCGGCTCGAGCCCCGGCTTCACCGGCAGCAGCTGCTCGTTGCCCCTGGCGGTCACCGCGCAGCGGGCGCCCGGGCCGCACTGGGCGTCGTCGAGGCAGGGCTCGACGCAGACCCCGAAGGTGGCAAATGGGTCGTCCTTCGGCACCGCGTAGCAGCGCAGCGCCCTGGCGCAGTCGGAGTGGGTCAGGCACTGCAGGTTCGGCCCGCTCTTCACCTTGCCGCCCCGGTTGAACGCGAACATCGCGATCGCCGCGGCGATCGCGAGGAACAGCAGCCACCCCCGCGGGTCCCGCATCGGCTGCTTTGGCGCCGGCTCGGCCATCTGGGACGTCCCTCGACTGCTCTCGGGATGAACGGGAGCCGCGCGGGCCCCCTCTCTTCAGCTCGCGACCGGGCCCGGCTCGGCGATCGGCTTCACTTCGATCTTCGCGCCCGAAGCCGAGCGGATGAACTCCTCGGGCTTCTCGAGCACCAGGGCCTCGCGCAGCACCTCGTCGACGAACTCGCAGGGCACCAGCCGCATCGCGTCGCGCACCTTCCGCGGGATCTCGCGCACGTCTTTGCGGTTCTCCTCGGGGAAGAGCACCGTCTTCATCCCCGCGCGGTGGGCGGCGAGCACCTTCTCCTTCAGCCCGCCGATCGGCAGCACCCGGCCCCGCAGCGTCACCTCGCCGGTCATCGCCACGTCGCGGCGCACCGGAATGCGGGTCAGCGCCGAGACGATCGCGGTCACGATCGTCACTCCGGCGCTCGGGCCGTCCTTCGGAATCGCGCCTTCCGGCACGTGGACGTGGATGTCGAGCGTCTCCGAGAACTTCTCGTCGATCCCGAACCGCTTGGCGCGCGAGCGCACGAAGCTCATCGCCGCCTGCGCCGACTCCTGCATCACCTCACCCAGCTTGCCGGTGATGATCAGCTTGCCCTTGCCGGGCATCACCGTCGCCTCGGTGGTGAGCGTGTCGCCGCCGGTGTCCATCACCGCCAGCCCGGTCACGATTCCCACCTGGTCCTCGTGCTCCTTCATCCCGTGCTTGAAGCGGGTGACGCCCAGCAGCTTCATCGCGCGCTTGCGATCGACCGCCACGTCCTTCTTCCCGTTCTTCACCACGTCACGGGCGAGCTTGCGGAAGATGCTCGCCAGCTCACGCTCGAGGCTGCGCACGCCCGCCTCGCGGGTGTAGCGGCTGATCACCGTGCGAACCGCCGCCGAGGTGATCTCGATCCCCACGTCCGAGAGGCCGTTGGCCTCCTTCTGCTTGGGGATGAGGTACTTGCGGGCGATCGACATCTTCTCCGCCTCGGTGTACCCGGCAATCCGGATCACCTCGAGCCGATCCTGCAGCGGCGCGGGGATGTTGTGCAGCTGGTTCGCGGTGCAGATGAACAGCACCTTCGACAAGTCGTAGTCGAGGTCGAGGTAGTGATCGCTGAAGGTGTTGTTCTGCTCCGGGTCGAGGACCTCCAGCAGCGCCGCCGAGGGATCGCCGCGGAAGTCGGTCGACATCTTGTCGACCTCGTCGAGCAGCATCACCGGGTTGTTCGACTCGGCCTTCTTGAGCGACTGGATGATCTTGCCCGGCATCGCGCCGATGTAGGTGCGGCGGTGGCCGCGAATCTCGGCCTCGTCCCGCACCCCGCCCAGCGACAGGCGGACGAACTTGCGGCCCAGCGCACGGGCGATCGATCGCGCCAGCGACGTCTTGCCCACGCCCGGCGGCCCGACGAAGCACAGGATCGGACCCTTGATCTTCCCGACCAGCGACTGGACGGCGAGGTACTCGAGGATCCGCTCCTTCGCCTTCTTCAGCCCGTAGTGATCCTCTTCGAGCACCCGCTCGGCCTCGGTGAGGTCGAGCTTGTCCTTCGTCTCGTCCGCCCAGGGCAGCGAGAGGACCCAGTCGATGTAGTTGCGGACCACCGTCGCTTCCGCGGACATCGGGCCCATCATCTTCAGCTTCTTGAGCTCCTTCTTGACCTTGAGGGTGGCCTCTTTGCTCATCCGCTTCGTCTTCAGCTTGTCTTCGATTTCCTGCAATTCGTTTTTACTCTCGTCGCGATCACCGAGCTCCCTCTGGATCGCCTGCATCTGCTCGTTGAGGTAGTACTCCTTCTGCGTCTTCTCCATCTGCTTCTTGACCCGAGACCGGATCTTCTTCTCGACCTTCAGGATCTCGATCTCGCCCTGCATCAGCTCGTAGAGCTTCTCGAGCCGCTTCACCGGCGACTCGGTCTCCAGCAGCATCTGCTTGTCGTTCAGCTTCAGCGACAGGTGGCTGACGATGGTGTCCGACAGCCGCGAGGGGTCGTCGATCGCCGAGACCTGCTGGGGCAGCTCGGGCGGCAGCCGCTTGTTGAGCTCGACGAAGGCCTTGAACGTCTCTCGCACCGCGCGCAGCAGCGCCTCGAGCTCGACGTTGCGATCGGCGTCTTCCTCGACCTCTTCGATCCGCACCATGAAGTGCGTCTCGTTGGGCAGAAACTCGAGAATCCGGGCCCGCTTCACGCCCTCGACCAGCACCTTCATCGTCCCGTCGGGCAGCGGCAGCAGCTGGATGATGTGACCGAGGGTGGCGTAGTGAAAGACGTCTTCGGACGAAGGGTCGTTGGTCTTCGCCTTCTTCTGCGCCGACAAGATGATGTACGCCTTGTCGTCGCCCCCGAGCTTCACCGCCGCGTCCCGGCGGGCGGCGGCGTCCTTCAGCGCGGCGATCGACTTCTCGCGGCCGACGAACAGCGGCACCACCATGTGCGGAAACACGACGATGTCGCGCAGCGGCAACAGCGGCATTGCCGTCTGCTTCGGGTCTTTCTTGTCGTCACGGCCAAAGAACATCTTTCTCACCTCAGGGCAGGGCTGAACGGGCTTATAGCATCGGGTCGATCCGCACTCTCATTTCTGGCCAGCCGTCGGAGGCACCACCGGCGCGGCGATTGGCGCGGGAGCGGGGGCGGCAGGAGCAGAAGCGGGAAGAACCACGGACGCAGGTGCTGTAACGGCCAGGGTCTGGAAGAGAAACGCAATCTGATCGGCCGACGACTCGAGCGCCTTCGCCACCTGGTCCGAGCCGCCGTGGCCCGAGTGCATCTCGATCCGCAGCCAGGCGAGCGACTGCCCCCGGGTGGCGGTCTGGATCTGGGCGGTGAACTTCCGCGCGTGCATCGGGTCGACCCGGTCGTCGTGATCGGCCGACATCATCAACAGCGGCGGGTACTTCGCGTTCGCGTTCACCCGGTGGTACGGCGAGTAGGCCTCGAGCACCTTGAAGTCCTCCGCCTTCTCCGGGTCTCCGTACTCCGGCACCCAGGTCTTCCCGCTGCCAAACAGGTGGTAGCGCACCATGTCGAGCAGCGGCACCGCGCAGATCACCGCGCCGAACAGCTCGGGGCGCTGGGTCATCGCCGCTCCGGTGAGCAGGCCGCCGTTGCTGCCGCCGCGAATCGCCAGCTTCGCAGGCCGGGTGTAGCCCTCCTTGACCAGGTACTCGGCGGCGGCGGCGAAGTCGTCGAACACGTTCTGCTTGAACGTCTGCTTGCCCGCGTCGTGCCACGCCTTGCCGTACTCCCCTCCCCCGCGCAGGTTGGGCACCGCGTAGATCCCGCCCGCCTCCAGCCAGGGGTAGATGAAGCTGGTGAACGCGCTGGTGAGGCTGATGTCGAAGCCGCCGTAGCCGTAGAGCAGCACCGGGTTGTTCCCGTCTTTCTTCACGTCGGTGCGGTGCACCAGGAACATCGAGATCTTCGTCCCGTCTTTCGAGGGGTAGAAGACCTGGCTCACGGTGTAGGGGGTGGGGTCGATCGGCACCTCGACCTTCGCCCACAGCGCGCTCTTGCCGGTCTTCACCGAGCTCTTGAAGATCTGCTGCGGCATCGTGAAGCTCGAGAACGCGTAATAGGCCTCGTCGTCGTCCTCGAGGCCGATCAGGTTGCTGGCGGTGCCGATCCCCGGCAGCTCGATCGTGCGCACCGGCTTGCCGTCGAGGCTGTAGACCTTCACCTCGCTGATCGCCTTGCGCAGCCCGCTGGCGGCGAGGTGCCCGCCGACCACCGTGACGCTCTCGACCGCCAACTCCTTGTCCTCGGCGATCAGCACTTTCCAGTCGGCGCGGGCGGGCTTCTTCGGGTCGACCTTGAACACCCGCTTGTTCGGCGCGCCCTCGTCGGTGGTGACGTAGAAGACGTCCTTCCAGACGTCGACCGAGTACTTGGCGTCGACGCCCTTGATCAGCAGCGTCCAGTCCTTGTCGGCCTTCGGCAGCAGCCGCTTGAAGTAGATGTCGTTCTCGTTCCAGCCGCGGCTGACGTAGACGAAGAGGTACTTGCCGTCGCGGGTGACGCCGCCGCCGAGGAAGGTCTTCGGGTCGCCGGTGCGCTCGTGGACGATCGCGTCGGTCTTCGGATCCTTGCCCAGCTGGTGCAGCCGCAGCTCGGTGTAGCCGGGGCGCTCGCTGATCTTGATCGCCGGGTCGGTGGGCAGCCACTCGTAATAGAAGGACTTCGAGTCGGGGGTCCAGGTCGGGCCGGCGTACTTCGCCCCCGGGATCACGTCGAGCTGCGACCGGGTGCCCTTCTCGACGTCGAGCACGTAGAGGGTCGCCTCGTCGGCGGCGTTCGGCTTCTCGGCGAAGACCACCTTCTTGCCGTCCCACGAGGGGCTCCAGGTGCCGAGCGAGACGGTGTTGTCGGTGCTCCAGGCGTTGGGGTCGAGCAGCAGCTTCTCTTCGCCCTTCTCCCCTTCCCGCCAGTAGACGATCGCCTTCTCCTTGTCCTTGTGGCGGCGGGTGTAGAAGTACCGGCCGGCCCGCTTGATCGGGGCGCTCACCGCGTCGAGGTAATACAGGTCGTGGTAGCGCTTGAGCAGCGCGTCGCGGCCCGGCAGCGCCTTGAGCCGCTCGCGGGTGAAGTCGTCCTGGGCCTTCATCCACGCCACCACCTCGGGCGCCTTCTCGTCCTCGAGCCAGCGGAAGGGATCTTTGACCTTCGTGCCGTGGAGGAACTCTTCAATCACCTGGGTCCGGGTGGGAGGCGTCATGGGAACAGGAGCGGCGGCGGCTTGGGCCGGCGTCCCGGCGTCGACGACGGCGGTCACCGGGGCTTCGGGTTGAACGGCTTGCTGCGTCGAGGCGCAGGCGGTGTGAAGGGCAAGAGACGCAAGGAGCAGTCGGCGCATGGACGGGGGAGATAACCCCGGCCGGCGGGTGTTCCAAGCGATGGGTGCGGGAAGAACCGCGGTTAGGCGGACTTTTCTTTCGGCTCTTCGGTGGCGTAGAGGATCACCGGCTCGACCTTCTTCAGCACCACGTCCTCGGAGATCACCACTTCGCGCGCCGTCTTGCGCGAGGGGATCTCGAACATCACGTCGAGCATCGCGTTCTCGAGGATCGCCCGCAGGCCGCGGGCGCCGGTCTTGCGGCGAATCGCCTCACTGGCGATCGCGCGCATCGCGCCCTCGGTGAACTTCAGCGTCACCCCGTCCAGCTCGAACAGCCGGCGGTACTGCTTGGTCAGCGCGTTGCGCGGGGTCTGGAGGATGTTGACCAGCGTCGGCTCGTCGAGCTCCTCGAGCGCGGTCACCACCGGCAGCCGGCCGATGAACTCGGGGATCATCCCGAACTTGAGCAGGTCTTCCGGCTCGACGTGGGCGAGCAGCTCGGAGAGCGAGCGATCTTTCTTCTTCTTGATGTCGGCGCCGAAGCCCAGCGACCGTCCGCCCAGCCGCCGCTCGACCACCTGGTCGAGCCCGCCGAACGCGCCGCCGCAGATGAAGAGGATGTTGGTGGTGTCGACCTGGAGGAACTCCTGCTGCGGGTGCTTGCGGCCCCCCTTGGGCGGGACGTTGGCGATCGTGCCTTCGATGATCTTCAGCAGCGCCTGCTGCACGCCCTCGCCCGAGACGTCGCGGGTGATCGACGGGTTCTCGGACTTGCGCGCGATCTTGTCGATCTCGTCGATGTAGACGATGCCGCGCTGGGCCCGCTCGATGTCGTGATCGGCCGCCTGGAGCAGGTTGACGATGATGTTCTCGACGTCCTCGCCCACGTAGCCGGCCTCGGTGAGGCAGGTGGCGTCGGCGATGGTGAACGGGACGTTGAGGATCCGGGCCAGGGTCTGGGCGAGCAGCGTCTTGCCCGAGCCGGTGGGGCCCAGCAGCAGGATGTTCGACTTGCTGATCTCGATGTCTTCCGGGCCGGGCGACTTCACCCCGGGGCGCGGCCGGGCCGGCGCCTTCTTCTGGTAGATGCGCTTGTAGTGGTTGTAGACGGCGACCGAGAGGACCTTCTTGGCGAAGTCCTGGCCGATCACGTAGTCGTCGAGGAAGTTCTTGATCTCGAGCGGAGTCGGCAGCGAGACGACCGGCTTGCCGTCCTCCTTCTCGTTTTCCTCGGCGATGATGTCGTTGCACAGCTTGATGCACTCGTCGCAGATGTAGACGGTCGGGCCGGCGATCAGCTTGCGCACTTCGCGCTGCGACTTTCCGCAGAACGAGCACGACAGATTGACGTGGTGATCACCTTTCTTCACGAGTGCTCCGGTGGAAAAAGCCTAACCCGGTCTGTTCCCAGCGTCACGCTTCGGCCTTGTTGAGGGAAAGTTCCTCGACTTCTTCGGCCAGTGCCTCGGCCCGCTCCGCCATCGCCCGGGGGACCTTCTTGTTCCCATGCAGTTCGGTGGCGAGCTTTCGGGCCCAGGCCGCCAGCCGCTTGAGCTGCGCGGCGTCGGTGGGACCCTTCGATTCCGGAGAAGGGAACTGCTCGACCAGCTCGCGCTTCAGCTCGCTGACCGGGCGATCGTTGTTCCAGATCGAGTCCCGGATGCTGCGGTATTCCTGGGCCGACAGCTGCCCGCGCTCTTCCGCGTCGGCCAGCACCTGCACCACCTCGAAGGCGGGCGCGGTCTCCACGATGTCGTCCTGGGCCATCGCTTTGGGCTCGTGCTTGTCGAGGAAGCTGAAGCTGCGGGTCAATTTCTCGGCGGTCTGTCGTTTGATGCGCACCTCTGCGAGGCAGTAGGCCTCGAAGGAGGGATAACCCCACTGCTCGAACAGCGCTTCGTTGCGCACCTTCACCAGCAGCTTGCCCAGCTCGACCCACGAGGACTTGAACCGCTTGGCGGCGAGCAGCACCGTCTGGCGGAAGGATCCAGGGGGAACTTCGGAGATCTTCGAGGCGAGGGCCGCTTCAGCGTTCGACATGGACTGCCGTCTTACCTAACGCTCGAGCACCGCGGGCAGCAGTTTTTTACCCGGCCTTGCCGATGTTGAAGCTCAGGCTGACCGTCGCCTGCTCGCCCTCGTAGTTCTTGAACGGCCACTTCTGGAGCTCTTTGAGCAGGCACTCGGGCAGGGTCCCCGACTTGTAGTCCGGGTGATCGACCCACACCTTGCTGACGTGGCCGTTGTTGCCGATCACGAACTCGATCGGGATCTTCTGCATCTGCCCCGGCTTGTTGATCTGCGCCAGGCAGGGAAAGAGCGTGCGCTGGTGGGCCTTGACCACGGTGTTGATCGTGCCCTGGTCGAACTTGGCCATCTGCAGCCCGTCGTTGTCGGTCTCGGTGTTCAGCTTCTGCTTGCCGGGGCTGGGGCCGCTGGGGCGCCCGGGCCCATCGGGCCTGTCCTTCACCGCCACCGCGGTCGGCTTCCGGGGGCCGCCCAGGCCGGGGTAATCGACCAGCTCCTCGTCGTTGCCGCTGCGCTTGGCGCGGCTGATCGTCGGCGCTTCGACCGAGATCAGATCTCCGTAGGCCAGCTCTTCGGAGCTCTTGCCGGGGGTGTGGACCGCCAGGTAGTTGCCGACCACCACCACCCCGAGGCCGATCGCCAGCAGCACGCCGGCGGTGATGCCGATCGCCATGTTGCGCTTCTTGTTGGCGGAGGCCTCGGTCGTCCGGGCGACGTGGTCGACCCGCTTCTTCGCGTCGGCCTTGGCGAGGTGGACCTTGAAGATGTCGATCTCGGCCAGGCGCTGGAAGCGGCCCGAGCCCATCGCCTGCACTTCACTCTTCGCGTCCAGCTCGTGCGAATAGATCTTCTCGACGATCTTCGCCGCGGGCAGCGGCCCTAAGATCAACTCGCCTTGTCGGAACAGCCAGGATGGATCGGTCGGCCCCAACGCATGTCCTCCAGAATCACCGCGAGCTGGTGTTGGTATCACGGCGGGCCATTCCGCGGCTACCAGTCGCAGGCGCAGGGGCCCACCGTGCAGGGCGAGCTGGTCGCGGCGATGGAGGCGATCGGGCTCGAGGTGGGGCCGGTCGCCTCGGGCCGAACGGATCTCGGCGTACACGCTCGGATGCAGGTGGTCAGCTTCCGGGTAGGCGACACGCTCCCCGCCTCCGACATTGCCGCACTGCTCAACCAACGGCTGCCGGCCGGCCTGGGGATCGCGCAGGTCGCCGACGCGCCGCGGAAGTTCAGCGCCCAGTGGAAAGCGACCGGCAAGGAGTACCGCTACCGGCTGCT
>JAGSPQ010000780.1 GCA_018262385.1 Myxococcaceae bacterium
GCGGTTGAGGTTGAGCAGCGCGCCGTCCTGGCCGAAGACGAGCACTGGGTCGGGGAGGCTGTCGATCGCCGCCTGGGACGCCTGCTGCGCCTGGAGCAGCTCGCCCAGCGAGCTGTCGCGGTAGGTCTGCAGCCGCGCCGCCATGGCGTTGAACTCTCTTCCGAGCTGGTCGAGATCGCTGGGCCCATGCATCGCCGCGCGCACCGCCAGGTCGCCTTCGCCCAGCCGCCGCACCGCCTGGCCGAGGACTCCCAGCGGGCGCAGGGCGCGATCGGTGAGATTGAGCGAGAAGCCGAGGCCGACCACCAGCGAGAGCAGGACCCCGGCCACCATGATCGTGTTGACCCGCCGGCTGTCGCGCCGCAGCCGCTCGCTCTTGTGCACCATCGCGTCCTGGTTGAGGGTGAGGATCACGTCGGCCGCGCCCTTCACCCCGAAGAACGCCGGCTCGAGCCGGCTGAGGTAGTGCTCCTTCGGCCGGTCGGAACGCGCCAGCTCCTCGAGCTGCGCGAGGTAGGCCGTCCACTGTTGCCGCAGCCTCCCGGTGGCCGCCGCCTCGCCCTGCTCGGTCAGGTTGCCTTCCTGGATCTTCAGTTCCGCTTCGAACTGGGGCTGGTGTTGCTGCAGCTGGGCCAGCCCCTTCTCGCGCTCGCCGGCGACGATGAACAGCGTGGCGCTGTCGATGCGCTCGAGGGACTCCTTCATCCGCTGGGCGGCCAGCACGCTGCGGTAGTTGGCCGAGAGGATGTCCTGCCCGGCGCGGCCGAGGTCGCCGACGGTGAGCACCGCCAGCACCCCGATCACCGCGAGCGAGACGGCGATCGGCAGCTGCGCGATCAACAGGCGGGTGCGGAGCATCATCCGCCGGCCCCTTCCGGCTCGTCGAACGAGACGACGAGGACGTCGATCCCCTCGGCCTCGCGCACCAGCCGCAGGTCGGCCGACAGGCCCAGCCACTGCTTCCACCTCGGCTGGTGGGTCCGCCCGATCAGCATCATTCCGACTCCGTGCGAGTGGGCGAAGTCGAGCAGCCCGGTGACCGGATCGGCCGACTGCACCCGCATCACCTCGGCGCCCAGCTCGCGGGCCAGCTCGAGGTTGGCCAGCAGGTGCCGCTGCGCCTCGGCGTCGATCAGGTGCGGCGCCTCGCGCGGGGTCTCGACGTAGACGACGAACCAGTCGGTGTTGAGCCGCCCCGCGATCCGGCTGCCGCGGCGCAGCAGCGTCTTCGCCCGGGGAGGAAAGCTGGAGAGCGCGACCATCAGGCGGCCGACGCCCCGGCCGCGCTCTTCCTTGCGGGGCCCGGCGGCGCTCCGATCGAGGCTCTCGGCCACTTCCCGCAGCGCCAGCTCGCGCAGGGTGGAGAGGTTGTCTTTCTGGAAGAACCCCGCCAGGGCGTGCTCGATCTTGTCGGCCGTGTAGATCTTGCCCGCCCGCAGCCGCTCGTGCAGGTCCTCGACCGAGAGATCGAGGTTCACCACCTGGTCTGCCCGCTGGAGGAAGCTGTCGGGCACCGTCTCGCGCACCGCAACCCCGGTCGCCCGGGCGAGGAGATCGTTGAGGCTCTCGAGGTGCTGGACGTTGAAGGCGCCGATCACGTTGATCCCGGCCGCCAGCAGCTCCTGCACGTCCTGATAGCGCTTGCGGTTGCGGCACACCGGGGCGTTGGTGTGGGCCAGCTCGTCCACGAAGACCACCTGCGGCTTGAGCGCCAGCACCGCGTCGAGATCCATCTCTTCGATCTTCACTCCCCGGTAGTCGAGGACCTTGCGCGGCACCACCTTCAGGCCGGCCAGCAGCGCCTGGGTCTCGGCCCGCCCGTGGCTCTCGACATAGCCAATCACCGCGTCGACCCCTCGGCGGGTGAGCGCGTGGGCCTCCTCGAGCATCCGGTAGGTCTTGCCGACCCCGGCGGCGAAGCCGATGTACAGCTTCAGCCGCCCCTGCTTCCCGCGCTCGACCAGCTCGAGGAAGTCCTCTGGGCGGGGGCGGGCCGCGGCGCGAGGCTCTTCGGGCGGGGCGGGCGGCACGCTGGCTTCTTACTTCGAGGGGTCGGAGGCGGCGAACGAAGCGGTGCGCCGCTGACAGTCGGCGTCGCACTCGGACAGCAGCCGCAGCAGCTGGGCCTGCTTGCGACAGAAGTCATGCAGGCCGCGGTTCTCGGTGTCCGCCGCGCGCCCCTCGCACGACTCGGCGAAGTTGCGCAGGTTGCTCTGGTAGAGGACGCGGCGGTCCTCCTCGCTGAGCGTCGGCGCGGGGTCCCTCGTCGCCCGCCAGGCATTGATCAGGCTGACGACGAGCACGACCGTGGTGACGATCACCACCAACGTCCAGCCTCGCTCGCGATTCATGGGCGATTCCCACAGCAGGAGCCATGCCGGGCGTCGTCCCCCCAGGGCGCCCAAAACCCCGAGGAACGCCGGGGGCGGCGCTGGCGAATCGCAACCCCGCCCCTTTCGATTCGGGCATTCTGCAAGCGGCTCCGCCGGCAAGCCGTTGAGGCGGCGAGGTGCCGGCCCGGCACGGCGAATGCGATCCAACGCGACGCATGGTTGCACTGGGCGTCACCCTCGCAGTCCTCTCGGCCAACGAGCCGGAGCCGGAACCGGAACCCGCCCAGAAGGCCTGGTTCGAGGCGATCACCGTGCGCGGCGCAATTGACGTCTACGCGGCGCACAATTTCAACCAGCCGGCCGACCACGCCAGCTTCGTTCCCGGAACCGGAACGTCGGGCAAGCGCAGCGACGAGGTGGGGCTGAACCTGGTCTCGCTCGAGGCGCTGGTAGACCCCGCGCCGGTCGGCTTCCACCTGTGGATCGCGGCGGGCACCGGCGCCGAGATCGTTCACCAGGCCGAGCCTTCAGGCGAGAGCGTGGGGGCCCAGGTGTGGAAGTACGTGCAGCAAGCCTCGGTCAGCGCCACCGTCCCCTTCAAGCGCGGGCTGCTGCTCGAGGGCGGCATCTACCCCAGCCACATCGGCTTCGAGTCGTTGGCCTCGCAGAGCAACTGGAACTACACCCGCTCGTGGGTGGGGGAGTTCTCGCCCTACTATCAGGCCGGGGTGAAGGCGGCGTACGGCTTCACCGATCAGCTCTCGGCGCAGCTGCACCTGCTCAACGGCTGGCAGACGATCGCCGACAACAACCACTCGCTCGCCGCGGGGACCCAGCTGGCGCTGAGCTTCGAGCGCTGGAGCCTGGCGCTCAACACCTACCTCGGCCCGGAGGGCGACGACGTCCACT
>JAGSPQ010000089.1 GCA_018262385.1 Myxococcaceae bacterium
GCCCTGCAGCTCGTCCAGCTTCTTCTTCGAGTCGTCGAACAGCGCCTTGAGCTTGCTCTCGAGCTGCTTGACCGCTTCGCCCTTGGCGTGGGCGTCGCGGGTGAGCGCGTCGGCCTGGCGGGTCTTTTCCTGCGAGAGGGCGGTGAGCTTGCGCAGCGTGTCGGCCAGCTCTTTGCTCTTGGTCGCCAGGTCGTTCTGCAGCAGCTCTTCGCGGCGCTGGGCTTCCTCGGTGAGGGTCCCGATCCGCTCTTCGAGGTGGCCCTTGGCGTCCTGGGCGTGGGCGAGGGTGGCCGACAGCTGGGTGACCTCGGCGACGCGCTGCCCGAGTTCCTGCTTGATCGCGGCCAGCTGCTCGTTGAGATCGAGCCCCTGATCCCTCGAGGCGTTGAGCTCGGAGGTCAGCTTCAGCACCTCGGACTCGAGCGCCTGCCGGGTCGAGGCGTGGTCGGCCAGCTCCTTGTTGAGCCGGGCGTCCCGGTCGGTGAGGTTGGCCTGGGTGGCGGCGAGGTTGACCTGGGTGCTCTCGAGCTGCTCGGCCAGGCCGTCGCGGGCGCCGGTGAGGGCGGCGATCTCTTCCGAGGTCTCCTTCTGCAGATCGGCGTGGGCGGCGGCTTCGGCCTCGTAGTTCCCGGTCGCCTCGGAGAGGGCGGTCTTCAGCTGGCCGATCTCTCCGGACAGCCGCTCTTCCAGCTCGGACTTCGCGGCTTCCGACGCGCGGAACAGGCCGGTGACGCGGGCGACCTCGTTGCGGGCCGCCTTGCCTTCGCCTTCCCGCTCGGTGCGCTCGGCCCGGACCTTCTCCAGCTCGACCTGGGTCTGGGCGAGCGCGGTGGCGGTCTGCTCCTGCTCGCCGGTCTTCGCCGCCAGCGCCTCGCGGGTGTCGGTGAGGGTGTCCTGGGTGCTGGCGAGCTCCTTCTGGCTCTGATCGAACGAGAGGGTGAGCTTCTCGATGTTCGCTTCGCGATCCTCGACCGTCGAGGTGAGCGCTTCGATCTCGCCCTTCTTGTTGGCGATGTCCTCCCGGGCGGCCGACAGCTCGGCGTCGCGCTCGGCGAGGCTCTTTTGCGACTTGCCCAGCTCGTCGCCCAGGTCGGTGAGCTTCGCTTCGCGATCGGCCAGGTCGGCGTTGAGGCCGTCGATGGTGGTCTGGCGGGCCTCGAGGGTGCGGGTCAGCTCTTCGCCGCGGGCGTTGGCGGCGGCGAGGTCGGTCTCGGCCTGCTCCTTCGCAGCGCCCACTTCGCCCAGCTCGGCGTTGAGCTCCTCTTCGCGGTCGGCGAGCGCGGCCTTGGTCGCTTCGACCTCGCCTTCCAGCTCTCCGATCCGCTCGAGCTTTTCCTGCACCTGCGCCTGCAGCTCGGCTTCCTGACGATCCTTGCGCTCGACGGTGTCGGAGAGCTCCTTCTCGAGGTGCTCGATCCGGCCGGCGCGTTCCTGGAGCTTGTCGTTGAGATCGGTTTCCAGCTCCTGCTTCTCGAGCTGGAGCGCCTCGAGGGTGCCCTTGACGCTGGTGATCTCTCCTTCCAGCTCGCCGACCTTCTCGGCGTTGCGAGCGGAGTGATCGGACGCCTCGGCGCGAAGCCTGTCGATCTCGGCGTCGCTGCGGGTGTGGTGGTCGACCGCCTCGCGCACCTCTTCCTGCAGGCGGCTGACGGTGTTCTCGCGCTCGGAGCGCGTCTGGTCCAACGTCTGGTTCAGGCCGTGCAGCTGGCCTTCGAAGTCGGCGTACCTGGTGTCGCGGGCGCTGATCGTGCCGGAGAGCTCGGTGCGGGTGGCCTCGAGGTCGCTCTTCAGCGCGAGGATCTCGAGATCGCGGGCGGCCTTGGCCTCGGCGAGGTTCTTCTCGCGGACTTCGCTCTCGATCGTCGCGGTGCCGAAGTCCTTCTCGAGCGCCGAGTACTCCTTCAGCTGCGCTTCGAAGTCGGAGGCGCGGCGGGCGAGCTCTTCGTCTTTGTGGGAGATCTCGCGGCGAAGGACGTTGATGTCCTTCTCCTTGGCCGAGACGACCTCGATCACTTCCTTCTCGCCGATGAACTTCTGCAGCAGCAGGTCTTCGATCTGCCGGCCGTGGTCGCGCTCTTTCTCGACCATCGTGGCCTGCGCGTCGTTGAGCCGGCGCGTCAGGTCATCCAGCTGCATCTTGGTGCCCTGGATCTCGACGTCCTTCTCGTTGACGCGATCCTCGACCGAGAGCAGCTCGCGCTCGCGGACGCTCCAGATTTCCGAGATGCGGGCGATCTGCGCTTCGCGGATCTTCAGCTCGTCCCGGAGCAGCTGAATCTTGCCTTCCGGGGTGCCCATCAGGTCGCGGCGGGCCCCGGTGGTGCGGCGGACCTCTTTCGACTCGGCGAGCAGCTCGGCTTTGCGGTCGGCGATCGACGCAAAGGCGCGATCGAGGAAAGTGCGATCTTCGTCGTTCAGCGCGCTGCGGCGCTCGCGCTTGGGAAGCCGCGGCGGGCCGGAGGCCGCCCGCTGAATCGGGGGCGGGCCGGCGGGAGCAGGGGCGTCCGGCTTGACCAGGACCTTGCCGGTGAGGGCGGCGTCGAGCGCAAGATCTTCGTCGTCGCCCAGCGGGGACTCAGCAGCGGGCATCTCAGGCACGGTGGCAGTCTCCGGCGCTCCGGGCGGCATGATGTGGAGAGTCAGGCGGGTCAGCTCGCCCATCTCGAAGGGGATCGGCAGGTAGCCGTGGGCGGCGTTGGCGCTGGTGCTGTGCTGCTGCAGCGCCTCGGGCGCCACGTCGCTCGACAGCAGGATCACCGGCAGGTTCGCGCCGAACTTGCCCTTGCGAATGGTGCCGCACAGGACGAACCCGCTCTGGTCGGGAAGCTCGGCCCGCAGGATCACCAGATCCGGGCGGCGCTTCTCGAGCTCTCGCGAGGCATCGGCGGCGTTGGCCGCGAGGGACGTCGTATAGCCCGCGTCGTGAAGCACGGAGGCCATGGTGAGAGCGAAGTCGTTCTGACCTTCGACGATTAGGACGCGTCGTTCCATTTTGGGCGGGGCGGAAGCTTCCCACCGAGTTCAGAGCCGGTAAACAGCCTTCGCGTCGTTGCTACGCGCGCCGGATCTTGGTTGACACCGGCACCGCAAACCCGTCTCGAACTGCAGGTCAGTCGCGGCCGGGAAAGTTGGTCGGCGGAGTGTGGCGGTTGAAGGCCGGCGCGTCGGGCGGGCAGTAGCCGTGGACGAGCTGGGCGAGCCAGGGATCGAGCCGGGAAGGCAGGGGAGTCTCGTCGCTCTCGATCGCCTGGGCCTCGACGTCGTCGGCGTCCAGCACCTCGGCGCTCTCGTCGCCGCTGTCGACGGGGTCCTCGTCGCCGGTCGCGGCGGCGGGGTCGGCCGAGAGCACCTCGTCGTCGGCGATCTCCTCGACCTCTTCGTCGGAGACCTCGTCCTGGTGCTCCGCTGCGACGGGCGGGGGCAGCGGAACCGAGCGCACCGCGGGCAGGTGGCTGGCACCGGAGGCGCGGGTGATCGGCGGCAGATCGTGGTGTGACTCGGCCAGCGCCGGATTGGCGGAGGACGCGGCGGCCGCGGCCGATCGGAGCAGCGCGCCCGGCCGGCGAATCGGCGTCGGCTCGGGAGGCGGATCGTGCACCGGCGTCACTTCGGGCAGGCCGGGACTTCTCCGGCTGGCAACCGCGGCGGCGGCGGGAAGGCCGCGGGCGGGAGTCAGCTGCCGCTCGACCCCCGGGACGCGGCCGGAGGGGCTGTCGGCGCGGGGAGAAGTCGGCTGCTTGTCGATCGGGCGGTGGCGGCCCGACGGAGTCTCGGTGAGGAGCGGAGGACTCGGCGGCTTGTCGACCGGGGGGTGGCGGCCCGACGGAGTCTCGGTGAGCAGCGGAGGACCCGGCTGCCTGTCGATCGGGGGATGGCGGCCCGACGGAGTCTCAGCGATCGGGGAACCCGGATGCCGTTCGGCCGAGGGAAAGCGGCCCGAGGGAGTCTCGGCGCGCGCGAGTGGCGGGTGGCCCCGGGACGGCGTCAGCCGCTGCTCGAACGGCGCAGGTGGCGGCGCGATCGGGGTTACGTCCGGCGCGGCCTCGACCGCGGGTCTGCCGGGAGAAGAGGGGACGCTGCCGCGCGCGGGGGTCGCGCCCTTCTTCGGGGCGCCCGGGGCGGGAGCGGGCCGGGGCGTCATGGTCTCCAGCGAGGGCAGCTCGCGCGGAGTGGGCTCGGGGTCGGCGGAGAGCGGAGTGCCCATCACCACCGGCTCGGGCAGATCGCCGGCGACCTGCTGGGTGCGCGGCTGATCCTCTTTCTCGTCCTCGCGCAGCGGGGTGCCGAGGATCGCGGGCCGATCGAGCACGTCCCTGGCTTCCGGGTCGGTCGAAGGGTCGGCGCGGATCGCCGGGTCGGTCTTCGGGGTGCGGCGCTTGCTCGATTCCTCCCGCGGGGCAGGGGCCTTCCCGGCGCGGGTGATCTCGGCGGCGGACTCGGCGCCCCCGGCCGCGTTGCGCGCGCGCCCGGCGACCTCGGCGTAGAGATCGAGCAGCTGGCCGCGAATCCAGGAGGCGTCGACCTTCTCGGCGGCCGCGCGGGCGGCCTGGCCCATCTCGACCCGCCTGGCCGGGTTCTGGGCGAGGTCGATCAGCTGCTCGGCGAGCTTCTTGAAATCTCCGCAGGGGAAGAACACCCCGGCCGCCTCGGGGACGAGCTCGCGGGTGATCGGCAGGTCGGCGGCGATCACCGGGCGGCCTCCGGCGAGGTACTCGCCCAGCTTCGCCATCGGCCCGCCCTGGCTGCGGTTGCGCTCGTTGTCGTCGAGCGGCAGCGCGCCGAGATCGCAGGTGGCGACGATCTTGTGCAGGTCGTCCTGGCCGACCGGCGGCTGGAACTCGACCTTCCCGGCCAGCTTCAGCTCGTTGACCAGATCGCTCAGGTGGGCCTGCCACTCGCTGTGCCTGGGGCCGACGATCGTCAACCGCACGTCGACCTGGCGCACCGTCAGCTGCATCGCGCGCAGCAGCGTCGGCAACCCCTGGTAGCCCAGCTGGCTGCCCAGGTAGAGGACCTTCATCGGCGAGGCGTCGGGGCGGCCGAGGACTTCGGGGGTGTAGAGGCCCAGCTCGACCGGCCCGCGCAGCACCCGCACCTGCGACTCGGGGACGCCTTGATCGAGGATGAACCGGCGGGTGACCTCGGAGCCGGTGATCACCGCGTCCGAGTTCATCAGGCAGAACAGCTCCTGGCGGCGGATCTTCGAGAGGAAGCGGCGATCGCCCTCGGTGTGGGGGTGGGTGTAGCGGAGCTCCTGGCTGGGGAAGGTCTGGGCGTCGTAGATCAGCCGGTACTGCGGCACTTCGCGTCCCTCGCACAGCGCGTAGCCGCCGAAGGGGTCGAAGAAGTGAACGATCTGGTACTCCTCGCTCTCGAGCTGGCGGCGCACGGCGCGATCGAACGCCTGGATCCGGGACTGCAGATCGCCCGAGCCGATCGGCACCCGCAGCAGGCGGGCGCCCTGGTACCGCTCGATGTGGGAGTGGTCAGGGGTTTTGTTCGACAGCACCACCACCTGGTACTTGTCGCCGATGCCTTTGAGGTACTCGGTGACACGACGCGAGAGCCCGCTGTGGCCGGGCAAGACGTCAAAGCAGCAGATCAGCAGTGACGGCGGCTGGTCGGACACGGGGGTGAAGGTCGCGGCAGATTACACGTTGACCGGGTTGCTGGGTTGGGTGTCAGGTGGCCGGGTGTCGATTCGGGAGCTGAGCCTGAGGGAGCTGAGGGCTCTCGCGCAACAACGATTGGGGACCAGGGCGGCGGAGCTGAAGACGCGCCAGGAGCTCGTCGACGCGCTGGAGGCGACCGAGCGCAAGCAGGTGCCCCGGGCGATGGTGCCGCTGGCGGCGCCCCTGCCGGTGCCGGTGCCCGTGCCCGTGGCGGCTCCCGTCTCGGTGGCCCCGGTGAAGGAGCTGCCCCCCGAGCCGGTGATCTGGACCGCGGATGCGCCGCTGCCGCAGATCACCCCGCGGCCGCTGCTGGAAGAGTTTCCGGCCGGAGCCGAACCCGAGGCCGCCCCGTCTGGGCCCGCTGTTTCCGAGGCCGCCGCGCGCCAGCGCCCCGCGCCCGAGTTCGCGCGGTCGGCGTTCGCGCCGCCGGGGCTCGCCCCGCCCGGGCACGCGCCAGCCGAGCTCCACCCTTCCGGCTGGTCGATGCCGCCCGGGGTCACCATCACTCAGTATTTTTTCCTCCCGCCGGGCGTGCCGCGGCTGCCGGTGACGTACGAAGACGATCGGGTGCTGACCTTCGCTCGCGATCCCAGGGCGCTCTACGCGGCGTGGGATTTCTCTGCCGAACAGTTCGATCACGGCCCGGCGCGCGCGGTGGTGGTCACCGAGGCGGGCGTGACGGTGCAGTCGTTCGAGCTCGCGGGCCCCGCGGGCGGCCAGTTCATCGAACAGCTGCCGCCCGGAGTCCGGGTGAAGGTCGAGGTGCGCGGCGAAGCGGGCCTGCTTGGCGAGAGCGGGTGGGTGCAGCTGCCGCCCGCACCCGCCCCCCGCGCCGCCCCGTCGTCCCCGGATCGGCCGAGCGCCGCCGAGGCGCCGGTGGATCGGCCGAACGCTCCCTCGAGCGTGGTGTGAAGAGCCTGCTGCTGGTGCTGCACGCCCACCTGCCGTGGGGGCACCTGGCCGACGAGGACGACGCCGCCGCGCGCTGGTTGCTGGAGGCGAGCGTCGATTGTTACCAGCCGCTGCTCGAGGCGCTCGAGCGGCTGGACGCCGAGGGAGTGCCGTTTCGGATCACCGTCAGTCTCTCGCCGCCGCTGGCGGCGATGCTGGGCTCGCCGCTGTTTGCCCCGCGGCTGGCCGCGTTCGTCGCGTCCGAGCGGAAGAAGTACGAGCAGGTGCCCGCGAAGTACGCCGCCGCGGCGGGGTTTCACCTCGCCCGGCTGCAGCAGCCCCGCCGCGATCTGCTCGAGGGGTTGCGCCGGCTGAAGCAGGTGGAGCTGATCTGCTCGACCGCCACCCACGGCTTTCTCCCCCTGCTGTCGACGGTGCCTGCCGCCGCGCGCGCGCAGGTTCACGTCGCGGCCCAGAGCCACCCAGGCCCGCTGCCGGGGATGTGGCTGGCCGAGTGCGGCTACTGCCCCGACGCCGATCGCTGGCTGGTCGAGGAGGGCGCCTCGTACTGCTTCGTCGATACCCACGCGCTCGCGCACGCCGAGCGCAAGCACCACCGTCCGATTCGCACCCCGGCCGGGCTGTTCGCCTTCGCGCGCGATCCTCAGGCGAGCGAGCAGGTCTGGAGCCGCGAGGCCGGCTACCCGGGCGATTCGGCGTACCTCGACTTCCACCACCGCCTCGAGGGTTGCCGGGTGCTCAAGGTGCCCGGCGACGCGCCGTGGGATCCGGCCGCCGCCCGGACCCGGGCCCAGGTCCACGCCCGCCATTTCGTCGAGCAGCGCGAGGGGGCGCAGGGAGAGGTGATCGTCGCTCCGTACGACGCCGAGCTGTTCGGCCACTGGTGGTTCGAGGGCCCCGACTTCCTCGAGGCGGTGATCCGCGAGGCCGCGCAGAGCCAGTCGCTGAAGCTGACCACCGGCGTGGATTACCGGCTCGGGTTCCCCCACGCCCAGACCGTCGAGCTGCCGACCACCAGCTGGGGCCGTGGCGGCTACTCGGCGGTGTGGCTGGACTCGAAGAACGCCTGGATGTGGCCCCACCTCCACCGCGCGGCCGAGCGGATGGTTTCGCTGGCGGCGCTCGAGCTGACCGATTCCCTGGGCGAGCGGGCGCTGGCCCAGGCCACCCGGGAGCTGATGCTGGCCCAATCTTCGGACTGGCCGTTTCTGCTCGAGGCGAAGACCAACGCTCCGTACGCCACCGCCCGGTTCGAAGATCACCTGCTCGCCTTCCGCGCGCTCGCCGCCCAGCTGGAGCAGGACGCGATCGATGGGCCGGCGCTGCTTCGGCGCGAGGTGGCGAACAATCTGTTTGGGGCGATCGATGGGCGGGTCTACGGTGGCAAGTCGTGGCCCCAACGCTGAAACCACGCCGGGCCCGCGCGCTGCTCGAGCAGGCCGAGCTTCACCGGCAGCGAGGCGAATGGGAGCAGGCGACGACCCTCGCGCGCCAGGTCGCCGAGGAGTCCACCCTCGTCGAGCCGGCGGCGTTCTCGATCCTCGCCGAGGGCTACGAGCAGCTGGGCCGGGTGGAGGACGCCGAGGCCGCGCTGCGCAACGGCCTGCTGCGCAAGCCCAGCCCCGAGCTGCAGGCGGCGCTCGGCAGCCTGCTCACCCGCGGAGGGAAGATCGCCGAAGGGCTGGCGCTGCTGGAGAAGGTGAAGGCGCGGCTGGGGCGCAACCCCGGCTACCTCTCGCAGTTCGGCCTCGCGCTGATGCAGGCGGGCCGCGAGGACGACGCCGAGGCGGTGCTCACCAACGCGCTGACCCTGGGCGGTGGCAACGACGCGCGGCTGGTGATGGCGGCGCTGAAGGGAAAGCGCGGCGACTACCAGGCGGCCGATGCGCTCGCCGCCACCGTCGAGGCCGCCGAGCCCGAAGGCGCGCTGCTGCGAGGCGCCCGCGCGATTCGGGCCGACTGCCGCCTGTTTCTCGGCGACGCAGCGGGAGCGCTCGGGCTGTGGAAGGCGCTGCGGGCCTACGGGGAGCTCGATCCCGGGCAGCTGGGGCTCCTGGCCTACGCCGCGCAGCTGGCGGGCG
>JAGSPQ010000781.1 GCA_018262385.1 Myxococcaceae bacterium
GGCCGAACCGGCTGAGGACGATTGCGCCGACCGCGACGTTGATCCCCACCGCGACCAGCTGCGCGGCGTGGGCGCCCAGCTGGGGCACGAGCACGAAGTCCGCCAGCACCGCCCCCAGCGCGGCGCCGCCGGTGTTGGCCCCGTAGAGCGCTCCGGTGCGCCAGCCCTCGACCGCTCCTTCCTTCGCCAGCAGCACGTGGCGGATCAGCAGGGTCAGGGTCGCGCCCATCAGCAGCGTCGAGGGCAACAGCAGCAAGGTGACGATCGCCACCCGCCCGAACCACGAGCCGACGGTGAGCGAGAAGAACTGGGGGCCGCTCGCGTAGGCCGAGAACGAGGGGGAGAGTGAGCCGACCATCGGCAGCGCGGTCGCGACGAGGAACCCCCAACAGCCGATCGACACCTCGACGAACCCGTAGATCCGTAAGCCGTCGGTGGGCCGGCGATCGGCGATCCGGCCGGCGGCGTGCCCGCCCACCCCCAGCCCGGCCATGAAGATCGCGGTCACCAGCGCCGCCGACCAGACCCCGTTGCCGAACAGGTTGCCGAACTGGCGGACCCAGATCACCTGGTACAGCAGCGCCGCGCCACCCGAGAGGAAGAAGAGGATGTGGAGCAGCGGTCGCGAGATCAACCGCGCGAAGAGACCACAAAACCCTGCTAGGTTCGCCGGGCTTTCCACCCCGGGGACCCCCATGACCAAAGTCGCAACTGCCCGCAGGCCTGCTTCGCCTCTTCGCAGCGGAGGCTCGAAGGGGGGCGCCGCGACTGGCAAGCCCGCCCCCAAGCCCAGCACCAAGCCGGCGAGCGGTGGATGGAAGCCGGCCAAGCCGGCGGTGCGCACCGGTGGCGGCAAGAACGGCGGCGGCAGCATCACCACGACTCCGAAGAAGCCCACCAAGCCGGTGACGCTGCGGGGCGGTGGGGGCAAGAACGGCGGCGGCAGCATTGCCACTCCGAAGAAGCCGACCAAGCCGGCGGTTCGCACCGGTGGGGGCAAGAACGGGGGCGGCAGCGTCACCACTCCGAAGAAGCCGGCCAAGCCGGTGACGCTGCGGGGCGGCGGCAGCAAGGGCGGAGGCTCGGTCGTCAGCACTCCGACTCCGAAGACGCCGGCCCGGCCCGCGGTGCGCAACGGCGGAAGCAAGTAGCTGCCAGGCGTGCCCAATCGACTGGGGCTGAAGCTCAAGGCCCTCGCCCGAAAACGATCGAAGAACCTCGGGCGGATCCGCGAGCTGGCGGCCGCCTGGAGGGACCTGTCGCGCTACGACGGCCCCGAGGCGCTACAGCTGCTGGTCGAGTGGACCCGCGAGCGGCTGCGCTTCGCCGGGGTCGACGGCGCGGTGTTCGGCTGCAGCGGAGGGGTCGACAGCTCGCTGACCGCCTGCGTGCTGGCGCGGGCCGCTCCGGGGCGGGTCACAGGGTACCTGCTGCCGTGCGAGTCGTCGGCGAAGGACGAGGTCGATGCGCGGGCGCTGCTGGCGGCGCTGCAGATCGAGTGCCGGCGAATCGACGTCGGGCCGGCGCTGAGGGCGATCGAGCCGCTGCTGTCGGGGACCTCGAAGGCCTCGAACGCGCGCGGGAACCTGAAGACCCGGCTGCGGACGATGTTCCTCTTCCACGAGGCGGCCGCGCGCAAGGCGCTGTTCGTGGGGACGGGCGATCTCGATGAGGGGTTCGTCGGCTACTACACCAAGGGCTCGGGAGCGGACCTCGCGCCGATCGCCAGCCTCCACAAGAGTGAGGTGCGCACGCTGCTCGAGCTGGCGCTGGCGCCGATCGATCGGAAGCTCGCGCGCCGGCTGTCGCGCAAGCCCGCCGACGCCGGCCTGGTGCCGGGGATGCTGGCGGAGAAGGAGCTGGGCGTCTCGTACTCCGAGATCGAGCGCTCGCTGGACGTGATCCTCGAGAGCTGCGCGCTGTTCGAAGGAGGAGTGGTACCCCGCGAGATCGATCTGTTCGGAGAGGCGCTCGCCCGCTCGAAGGTGAGCAGCAAGGCGTTCTCGCGGGTGGTCGAGCTGATCTACCGGGCGCGGCACAAGGCGTCCGGGCCTCCGATTCTGTGGCGGCGCGACACCACCCGCTCGGGCCTCGACGAGTTCGAGAACGAGTGAGCCTCTTCGCGCTGGCTTTGCCGCTGGGGGTCTATGGCCTGGTGCTCGGGCTGCACCTGATTGTCCCGGGTCGCTGGGTCGAGGGCTACGTGCGCGACGCGAGTGGCAAGCCGCTGCGCTACCGGCTCAATGGGCTGCGGGTGTTCGGGATCACGGTCGGCGGTTGGGCGGGGGCCTGCGCGGCGGGGTGGCTGCCGTGGGATCTGTTCTACCGGTACCGGTGGGAGGGCGCCGCCGGCGCGTGCGCGATCGGGTTGGTCTTCACGCTCGCGATCGTGCTGCCCGCGGCGCCGGTGAGAGGGCTCGGGGCGGATCTCTACCTCGGGCGGCTCGAGAATCCGCAGTGGGGCGGGGGGCGGCTCGACGCGAAGATGTTCCTCTACCTGGTCGGCGCGATCATGCTCGAGCTGAACGTGCTGTCGTTCGCCGCGCATCACCTGATCACGTTCGGCGGCGATGTCTCGCCGGGGGTGATCCTCTACTCGGCGCTGTTCTCGTTCTTCCTCGTCGAGTACCTGAACTTCGAGGAGGTCCACCTCTACACCTACGACTTCATGGCCGAGCGGGTCGGCTTCAAGCTCGGGTGGGGCTGCCTGGTTTTCTACCCGTTCTTCTACTGCGTCGGGTCGTGGGCGGTGGCCGATCGGCCCAATCCGCATACGCCGGTGGTGCTGCTGGGGCTGTATGGGGTGATGTTCTTCGCCGGGTGGACGCTCGCGCGCGGGGCGAACCTGCAGAAGTTCTGGTTCAAGCGGGATCCGCAGCGGAAAGCGTTCGGGGTGCTGGCTCCGGTCGCGCTCGAGGGGAAGGTGCTGGTCAGCGGCTTCTGGGGCCTGTCGCGGCACATCAACTACCTGGGTGAGATCGTGATGGCGAGCGCGCTGGCGTTGAGCCTGGGTTACCCGCTCTCGCCGTGGCCGTGGCTGTATCCGCTCTACTACCTGGTGCTGTTGCTGCCCCGGCAGCACTTCGATGACCAGCGCTGCGCGGCGAAGTACGGGCCGCTGTGGGCGGAGTACCGCCGGCGAGTGCCCTACCGAATCATCCCGGGGATCTACTAGAAGGCCCCCATGCGCCTGCCGACACTCGCTGCTCTTGCTCTGCTCGTTGGTTGCGGTCCC
>JAGSPQ010000090.1 GCA_018262385.1 Myxococcaceae bacterium
ACCCCGGTGTCGCGCACCGAGATCACCACCCCGCCGGCGCCGGCGCGCGCGAAGACGGTGACGACCCCCTGCGGGGGGGTGAACTTCACCGCGTTGTCCAGCAGGTTGATCAGCACCTGCTCGACTCCGCGCTCGTCGGCCAGCGCCGTCATCCCCGGGGGGATCTCGAGGTTGAGGGTCACCTGGCGGGCGGCGGCCTTCGGGCGCACCGCGTCGGCCGCGCGCTGGGCGGCGAGCGGCAGATCGACCGGGCGCTCGGCCAGCTGGAGGCTGCGGCCTTCGAGCCGCGACAGCTCGAGCAGATCCTCGACCAGCTCGCAGAGCCGCTCGGACTGGCGGTGGATGATCTCCACCATCTTCGGAGCGTTGGCCGGATCGTTGAGCGCGCCGGCCTGCAGCGTCTCGGCGTAGCCGCGGATGGCGGTGATCGGGGTGCGCAGCTCGTGGCTGACGTTGGCGACGAAGTCCTTTCGCACCGTCTCGAGCCGGCGCAGCTCGGTGACGTCGAAGAACACCGCCGCCGAGCCGCCGACTTCCCTGCGCAGCGGCGAGACGTGCACCTGCAGCACCCGCGGCCGCACTCCTTCGACGTTCACCTCCAGCCGGGACGAGAGCCCCTCGACGCAGGCGCGGGTGACCGCCTCCTGCAGCTCGGCCGAGCGGACCAGCTCGACCGGCCGGTGTCCGAGCAGCTCGGTGCCGGTGTAGAGCATCTGCTTGAGCGCGTCGTTGTGCTGCACCACCGTGCCGTCGGCCCGGGTGATCCACAGCCCTTCCGCCAGCCCGTCGACCACCGCGCGCAGCGTGTCCAGCTCGCGGGCCGCGTCCAGCGTGGGCTCCACCTTGACCGGGGAAAGGGGCGGAGCCGGCGGAGAGAAGCGCTCGAGCAGCGCGGCGCCGAGGAAGACGAACGCCCCGATCGTCAGCGCGACCTCGGGGGTTACCCCGAGGCTCAGCGCCGCGGCGATCGCGATCGCGGCCGCCGCCGCTTGTCGCCAGAGCGGCTCCATCAGCCGCCCAGCTTGTAGCCGACGCCGCGAATCGTCTCGAGCGCGTCGCCGGCCGCGCCCAGCTTCTCGCGCAGCCGCTTGATGTGGGTGTCGACGGTGCGGGTGGTGACCTCGGCGTCGATGCCCCAGACGTCCGACAGCAGCGTCTCGCGGGTCTGCACCCGGCCGGGCCGCTCGAGGAAGGTGCGCAGCAGCTTGAACTCGAGCGCGGTCAGCACCACCCGGGCGCCGTTCACCTTCACCTCGTGCCGATCGTCGTCGAGCTCGATCGGGCCCGCGTGCAGCTGGGCGGTGGCGGGCGCGCCCTCGAACCGCCGCAGCACCGCCTTCACCCGCAGCAGCAGCTCTTTGACCGAGAACGGCTTGACCACGTAGTCGTCGGCGCCCAGCTCGAGGCCGCGCACCCGGTCGGCCTCTTCGCCGCGGGCGGTGACGATGATGATCGGCACCCGGGCGGTGGCGGGCTCGGCGCGGATCAGCCGGGCGACCTCGGCGCCCGAGATGTCCGGCAGCATCAGATCGAGCAGCACCAGCTGGGGAGGATCCTCGCGCAGCTTCGCCAGCGCGGCCGCTCCGGTGCGCGCCAGCTGCACCTGGTGCCCTGCGGCCCCGAGGTTGTAGGCGAGCAGATCGCCCAGATCCTGCTCGTCTTCGACCACCAGGATGCGCGTCATCGGGTGCTTCCTAACTCAAGTCGAAACGTGGCATAAGCGCGGCGGCCGATGTCCGCGGAATCTGACAAAAGAAAGCAGCGCCGAATCCCGGTCGAGCTGTGGATCGAGGCGGCCCGCGACGGTGAGCTCTACTTCCAGCGCGCCAGCAACCTCTCGATCGGGGGGGCGTACTTCACCCAGACCGTGCCGCTGCCGGTCGGCTCGAAGGTCGCGCTGAAGTTCTCGCTGCCCAACGACACCCACGAGATCCTCTGCCAGGGCGAGATCGTCACCGCCAAGGGGCTGGGGATGGGAGTGCTGTTCGTCGGGCTGAAGGCCGTCGACCAGGGGCGGATCGAGAAGCTGATTGATCTGCACGAGCAGACCGACAAGACGCAGCACTGAAGCTGGCAGCTACTTCTCGACCCGCGGATCGCAGTTCACCGGCGGGGTGAGCGGCTTGATCGCGATCGCCAGCTTCCGCGGGTTCATCCCGGCGTTGATTTCCTGCACGTAGTCGCAGGTGCTCCCCGCCAGCTGCGGCGGGTTGTCCTTCGAGAGCGCCTCGATCACCAGGCCGTAGTCCTTGCCCAGCGGGATCCCCTGCACCGTCACGTCCTGCGAGCTGTTGGCGCCCGCCGGCTTGAGGCTCAGCGCAAAGCGCAGCGCCCGGTGCTCGACCCCGCTGGCGTCCTGCACCCGGATGAACCGATCGGCGGTGATCTGTTTGTTCAGGCAGTTGGACTGCACAGTGACGCAGTCGCCGTTGCCCAGGCTCTTGCCGTTGGTGACCAGCGAGACCTGCAGCTCGGAGATCTGATCGGCCAGCAGCGCCGAGAGGACGAAGTCGAACTGCAGCTGGGGCTGCGGCCCGCCACAGGCGGCCAGTCCGAGCAGCCCGAGCCAGGCCAGGCGGGCCCTCACATCCCCTCGATGGTGATGGTGATCGGCAGGGTGCCGGTCTGCTTCTGGGTGGCGAGCACCGCCACCGTGGTGGTCACCGCCGCGACGCCGACTCCGATCCCGATCCACACCCAGGGGTTCTTGTACCAGGGCCGGCTCAGCTCGGGCGCCGGGCCCTCGGTCACCCGGGGGTTGACCCGGAACGAGAGCGGGCTGAAGGCGTCGCCGCGTCCGGCCAGCCGGCGCTGCGCCGCGTCGGCCACCTCGACGTAGTACTCGATCTCGTAGCCGGTCTCTTCCACCGGCACCTCGTAGGCGGGCACGGTGGCGGTGAAGTCTTCCTTGCTGCCTTTCTTCCGGGTGAAGTCGACCGAGCTGTACGACTGGTTGCCGGCCCGGCGGAAGAAGAGCTTCGCCCTGGCGCCCAGCGACAGATCCTCGATCTGGGCCGGGATCTGCACCGGCAGCCCACCTGGCACCGGATCGAGCACCGGGATGCTGAGCGTCACCGGCCGCACCCGCCGCTTCTTCACGTCTTCTTTGATCCGCGCGTACAGCCCGCGAATCTTCGGCGGCGCGGACTTCGGCAGCTCGTAGTCCGGCCGGGCCTGGAGCAGCTTCTCGAACGCGTCGCGCGCCTTCTCCTCGTTGCCCAGGTACAGGTGGGCCAGGCCCAGCAGCCGGTACATCTCGGCCAGCTGATCGTCGGTGAGGTCCGGCTGCGACAGCCCCTGCTGGAGGGTCTTGATCGCCTCTTCGAAGTCGCCGTTGTCGACCTGGGTGGTGGCCTTCTCCAGCTCCGGCATCCGGGGCGCGACCTGGCCGGGGACGATCGACAGCGGAGCCTGCACGGGGGCGTCGGACCAGATCAGCCGCACCTCGCCCAACGCCGGGAGCGCGGTCGAGACCACCAGCAGCGTGAGCCAGCCCCCTTTCATCAACGCGCCGGGTCTTAACACGGTGGCTTCGGCCCGGAAGAGCGAACCGGGACCCCGGTTTGATTATCAATCTCGCGGCAGGTATGGTCCGCCCCTTTTCGGGAACAACAACGCAAATGCTCGTAAAGATTGAAGAAATTCAAGACAAGGGCCTCGAGTTGAGCGAGGCGGTGCCGGTGAAGCTGCTCGCCGAGGCGCTGGAGCCGTCGGAAGGCTTCAAGGTGATCGAGGCGGGGAAGATCACCGTGCGGTTCAAGAAGGTCGCCGGGCGGGTCTTCCTCAACGGCAACATGACCGCCGAGCTGATCGCCCCCTGCAAGCGGTGCCTCAAAGACGTGAAGCTGGGAGTGCCGGTGAGCTTCTCGCTGCGGATGGTCGACAAGACCCAGTTCGACCGCAAGCCCTCGGCCGAGGACGACGATGGGGGCAACGCCGAGAGCGCGGGCAGCTTCGATCTCGACCAGGCCGACGCTGAACCGTTCGATGGAAAGACGATCGATCTGGACCCGATCATCCGCGAACAGGTATTGCTCGCCCTTCCGGTTTCGGTCCTCTGCCGGGAAGATTGCAAAGGTCTGTGTACGGTTTGCGGAGAGGACCTGAACGAAAAGGATTGCGGCTGCGAGCGGAAAGTGGTCGATGTGCGCCTCGCCGCGCTCAAAGACATCAAGCTGAACTAACCAACCGTCCCCTTCTTAGGGGGCGGGCAATGAGGCAGGAAGCATCATGGGAGTTCCCAAGAAGCGTACGTCGAAGATGCGCCGTGACCGGCGCCGCGCGGCCAACAACAAGGTCCGCACGCCGGTTCAAGTGATCGCCTGCTCCAGCTGTGGCGCTCCGGTGATGCCTCACCGCGTCTGTGCCGCGTGTGGAAACTATGACGGTCGCAAAGTGACCGCCGGCAAGGACGAGAAGTAACCCTTCGGCTGTTCCGTTGAAGCCTTCGATCTCGAGCGCACGCAATGGCGAAGTCGCCGTCGCGTGCGCGAGCATTTCCTCTCCCGCGGGTTGGGCGCCGCGCTTCGCAGTGCGAAAAACACTTCGCGGTGACAGCCGCGTGACCAGCGTGTAAGGACGCCACCCGTCATGACCCGCGCGCAGATCATCGGCACTGGCAGCTATGCCCCCGAGAAGGTGATGACCAACGCCGACATGGCGAAGCTGGTCGACACCACCGACGAGTGGATCGTCGACCGCACCGGGATCAAAGAGCGCCGGGTCGCCGCCGAGGGCGAGGTGACGAGTGACATGGCGGTGAAGGCCGCCGTTCGCGCGCTCGAGATGGCGAACACCCGGGCCGACGAGCTCGACATGATCATCGTCGGCACCATCTCGCCCGACATGCCGATGCCTGCCTGCGCCGCGTTCGTGGCCCACAAGCTGGGCGCGAAGAAGGCGTTCGCCTTCGACGTCTCGGCCGCCTGCGCCGGCTCGCTGTTCGGGATGTCGATCGCCTCCCAGTACATCCAGACCGGGGCGGTGAAGCGGGCGCTGGTGATCGGCGTCGAGCTGCTCACCCGGATCATCGACTGGGAAGACCGCAACACCTGCGTGCTGTTCGGCGACGCCGCCGGAGCGATGGTGCTCGGGCCCTCGGCCGATCCGAACCGCGGGATCCTCTCGACCCACCTGCACACCGAAGGCGCGCTGACCGACATCCTCTGCATCAAGGGCGGCGGCAGCAAGTACCCGATGAACGCCGAGGCGCTGAAGCAGAAGCTGCACAAGGTCTCGATGAACGGCCGCGAGGTCTTCAAGTTCGCGGTGCGCTCGCTCACCGACGCGGTCAACGAGGCGCTGGTGCACAACCAGATCACCGCCGACGAGGTGACCCACCTGATCGCCCACCAGGCCAACCTGCGGATCATCGACGCGGTGATCGGCCGGCTGAAGATCGCGCGCGAGAAGGCCTGGCTCAACATCGAGAAGTACGGCAACACCTCGTCGGCCTCGCTGCCGACCACCCTCGACGAAGCCAACCGCGCCGGCCGCCTCAAGCCCAACGACACGATCGCGATGATGGCGATCGGCGCCGGGATGTCCTGGGGCAGCGCCCTGGTGCGCTGGTGATGAAGACCGCGTTCGTCTTCCCCGGGCAGGGCAGCCAGTCGGTCGGAATGGGCAAGGCGCTCTACGACACCTTTCCCGAAGCGAAGGCGGTGTTCGACGCCGCCGACGACGCGCTCGGAGAGAAGCTGTCGAAGCTGTGCTTCGAAGGCCCGGACGAGGCGCTCAAGCTCACCGCCAACACCCAGCCGGCGATCCTCACCGTCTCGGTGGCAGCGCACGCGGTGTTCTCCAGCCGGTTCGAAGGGACGCCGCAGTTCATGGCCGGCCACTCGCTGGGTGAGTACTCGGCGCTGGTGGCGGCGAAGGCGCTCTGCCTGTCCGACGCGGTGCGCTCGGTGCGGGCCCGCGGCACCTTCATGCAGGAAGCGGTGCCCGCCGGCGTCGGGGCGATGGCCGCCGTCCTCGGGCTGGCTCCGGAGAAGGTCAAAGAGATCTGCGATCAGACCAGCGGGGAAGGGCAGGTGGTCGCTCCCGCCAACTACAACGATCCGGGCCAGACGGTGATCGCCGGCCACGCCGGGGCGGTCGAGCGCGCGTCGGTGAAGCTCAAAGAGGCGGGCGCCAAGCGGGTGCTGCCGCTGCCGGTGTCGGCTCCCTTCCATTGCGCGCTGATGCAGCCGGTGGTCGCGCGGCTGGGCGAGGTGCTCTCGAAGGTGACCTTCTGCGCCCCGGTCGTGCCGGTGGTGAGCAACGTCGAGGCGACCCCCAACCAGGACCCGGCGCGGATCGCCGAGCTGCTGCTGCGCCAGGTCACCGGCAGCGTGCGCTGGGTGGAGTGCGTGCAGGCCCTCGAGCAGCAGGGCGTCACCCGGGTGGTCGAGCTGGGGCCGGGCAAGGTGCTGTGCGGCCTGGTGAAGCGGATCAGCAAGAACATCGAGTGCGTGAACGTCGAAGATCCGGCGAGCCTCGAGAAGGCGCTGGCGAGCCCGGCGAGGAGCGAAGCGTGAAAGACAAGGTCGCGTTGGTCACCGGTGGTTCCCGCGGCATCGGCCGGGCGGTCTGCCTCGAGCTGGCCCGCCGGGGCGCGAGCGTGGTGCTCAGCTACCAGGGCAACGAAGCGGCCGCCGCCGAGACGGTGAAGCTGATCACCGACGCCGGCGGGAAGGCGAAGTCGGTGCGGTTCGACGTTTCGGACGCCGCCGCCTGCACCAAGGCGGTCGACGAGCTGCTCAAGGAGCACAGCCGGCTCGACATCCTGGTCAACAACGCCGGGGTGGCGGTCGACGGGCTGATCATGCGGTTCCGGGACGAAGACTGGGACAAGACGATCAACACCAACCTCAAAGGCGCCTGGGCCCTGTGCCGCGCCGCCTGCCGGCCGATGATGAAGCAGCGCGGGGGAGCGATCATCAACCTCACCTCGATCGTCGGCGAGATGGGAAACGCCGGCCAGACCGCCTACGCGGCGTCGAAGGCGGGGCTGATCGGGCTCACCAAGGCGCTGGCCAAAGAGCTCTGCAGCCGCAACATCCGGGTCAACGCCGTCTCGCCGGGCTTCATCGGCACCGACATGACTTCCCACATCCCCGAGGAGATGCGGGCGAAGATGCTGGACGTCATCCCGCTGGCGCGGCTGGGCACCGCCGAAGAAGTCGCCAAGGCAGTCGCTTTTCTCGCGTCGGCCGACGCCTCGTACATCACGGGCGAGGTCTTGAAGGTCAACGGCGGGATGTACATGTAGAGCAGTAAAGAAACTGCTCCCTTTTGTGAGCACCCGGGCTGGGCTATAGGCGCGCTCGTTCACGCATTCGAAAACCGCAGTTACGAGGGTCGAACCACATGTCTGCAACGAACATCGAGGCCAAGGTCAAGTCCATCATTGCCGACCAGCTGGGAGTCGGGGAGGACGAGATCAAGCTCGAGAGCTCCTTCATCGAGGATCTCGGAGCAGACAGCCTCGACATCGTCGAGCTGGTGATGGCGATGGAAGAGGAGTTCGAGGTCGAGATCCCCGACGAGGAAGCGGAGAACATCAAGTCCGTCGGCGACGCCATCAACTACATCAACACCCACAAGAAGTAAGGGCGCCATGTCCCGCCGCGTCGTCATCACCGGCACCGGGCTCATCACTGCGCTCGGTACTGGCACCGAGAAGAACTGGCAGTCTTTGCTCGCCGGCAAGTCCGGCATCGCGAAGATCACCCGGTTCGACGGGGGCAAGCTGACGGTGAACTTCGCCGGCGAGGTCAAAGACTTCGACCCGACGCAGTTCATCGAGCACCGCGAAGCGCGGCGCATGGATCTCTTCTGCCAGTACGCCCTGGCGGCCGCCGAGATGGCGATCGCCGAGTCGGGGATCAAGATCGGCACCACGGATCCCGACACCTACGACCCGGAGATGGTCGGGGTGATCGTCGGCAGCGGCATCGGCGGCCTGTCGAGCTTCGAAGAGAGTCACACCAAGGCGCTCGAGAAGGGCTACGACCGGCTCTCGCCGTTCTTCATCCTCCAGATGATCGTCAACATGGCGCCTGGGCGGATCAGCATGAAGCACAACTGCAAGGGCCCCAACTGGTCGCCGGTGTCGGCGTGCAGCACCAGCGCTCACGCGGTGGGCGAGGCCTACAAGTCGATCAAGTTCGGCGAGACCGACGCGATGATCGCCGGCGGCTCGGAGGCCGCGATCACCGGGATGGGCATCGGTGGCTTCGAGTCGATGCGCGCGCTGTCGACCCGGGTCGATGCGCCCGAGAAGGCCAGCCGCCCGTTCGACAAGGATCGCGACGGCTTCGTGATGGGCGAAGGCGCCGGGATCGTGGTGCTCGAAGAGCTGGAGCACGCGAAGAAGCGCGGCGCGAACATCATCGCCGAGCTGATCGGCTACGGCGCCAACAGCGACGCGTTCCACGAGACCCAGCCGGCCCCCGGTGGGGAAGGCGCGGTGCGGTGCATGAAGGTCGCGCTGCGCAGCGCGGGGATCAACGCCACCGACGTCGGCTACATCAACGCCCACGGCACCTCGACCCCGTTCAACGACGCCAACGAGACCAAGGCGATCAAGACGGTGTTCGGCGACCACGCGAAGAAGCTGATGGTCAGCTCGACCAAGTCGATGACCGGTCACATGCTCGGCGCGGCAGGCGGCGCTCGCGCGGGATTCTGCCGCCGACGATCAACTACACCACCCCCGATCCGGAGTGCGATCTGGACTACGTGCCGAACACGGCGCGCGAGGTGCGGGGCGTCAACATCGCGCTCTCGAACTCGTTCGGCTTCGGTGGCACCAACGCGGTGCTGGTCCTCAAGCGGTACCAGAAGTAGCCCCCGATGCGGATCGCGATCGCCTCGGATCACGCTGGCCTCGCGATGAAGACCGAGCTGGTGACGGCGCTCAAAGAGCTGAAGCTCGACTTCGACGACCTGGGGCCGGCGGATGCCACCTCGGTCGACTACCCGGACTACGCCCAGAAGGTGGCCGAGGCGGTGGCCGGCGGGCGCGCGCAGCTGGGCGTGCTGGTCTGCGGCAGCGGGATCGGGATGAGCATCAGCGCCAACAAGTTCCACGGAGTTCGCGCCGCGCTCTGCCACACCGAGTTCGAGGCGCGGGTGGCGCGCGGGCACAACGACGCCAACGTGCTGTGCCTGGGTCAGCGGGTCACCGGCCCGGGCGTCGCCCGCGGCATCCTCGAGGAGTTCGTCAAGGCCCCGTTCGAGGGTGGGCGGCACGCCAACCGGGTGAACAAGATTCTCGCCCAGGAGAAGCAGCGCTGATGCGCCTTTGCCTGCTCGCGCTGCTGCTGGCCCTGCCGGCCTGCCGCACCCCGGTGACCGCGAAGCCGAAGACGGTCGAGACCGAGAAGGACGTGTACGTCACCCAGGAATGCAACGTGCGCGACTACCCGGGGTTGACCGACGTGCCCGAGGGCGCGACCAACCTCGGGGTGGTGCGGGTCTCGAAGGTGAAGGGCGCCAGCGACGAAGAGATGTACCTGCTGCTGCGGGAAGAGATCTGCAAGGCGGGCGGGGATGCACTGTCGGGGCTGCGGTGGGTGAAAGAGGTGGGGAAGATCAGCGGCCCTCCCACCGAGCTCGAAGCCACCGCCTGGACGCTGCCTCCCTGACCCAGGTGTGCCGGGCAGTTTGATTCCAGATTGCGGCCCCGCCCCGGTCGGGATAGCTGACCTCCAAGCCATGTGGACCAACGCCCCCCTGAAGGAAGCCGACCCCGCGGTCTGGAACATCATTCGCGCCGAGACGCAGCGGCAGGAAGACGGCCTCGAGCTGATCGCCAGCGAGAACTTCGTCAGCCCCGCGGTGCTGGAAGCGGCCGGGAGCGTGCTGACCAACAAGTACGCCGAGGGCTACCCCGGCAAGCGCTACTACGGCGGGTGCGAAGAGGTCGACAAGGTCGAGCAGCTGGCGATCGATCGCGCGATCCAGCTGTTCGGCGCCGAGGCGGCCAACGTCCAGCCCCACTCGGGCAGCCAGGCGAACATGGCGGCCTACATGGCGGTGATGAAGCCGGGCGACACGATGCTCGCGCTCGATCTCAACTCGGGCGGGCACCTGACCCACGGCGCCTCGTTCAACTTCAGCGGCAAGCTCTACCACGCGGTGCACTACGGGCTGCAGCGCGAGACCGAGACGATCGACTACGCCCAGGCGGCGGCGCTCGCCAAAGAGCACAAGCCGAAGGTGGTGGTGGTCGGCGCCTCGGCGTACCCGCGGGTGATCGACTTCGTGAAGTTCCGCGAGATCGCCTCCTCGGTCGGCGCGCAGCTGATGGTCGACATGGCCCACATCGCCGGGCTGGTCGCGGCGGGGGTGCATCCCTCTCCGGTGCCGCTGGCGGACATCGTCACCACCACCACTCACAAGACGCTGCGCGGCCCCCGCGCGGGGATGATCCTGATGAAGGAGCCGCTGGCCAAGGCGATCAACGGGCAGATCTTCCCCGGGATCCAGGGCGGCCCGCTGATGCACGTGATCGCGGCGAAGGCGGTCGCGTTCGGCGAGGCGCTGCGGCCGGAGTTCAAGACCTACCAGCAGCAGATCGTGAAGAACGCCCAGGCGCTCGCCGAGGGCTTGAAGGCCCAGGGCTTGAGGCTGTGCTCGGGCGGCACCGACAACCACCTGATGCTGGTCGACCTGCGGCCGAAGAAGCTCACCGGCAAGGTGGGCGAGGAAGTGCTCGGCAAGGCGGGGATCACCGTCAACAAGAACCAGATCCCGTTCGACCCCGAGAAGCCGACGGTCAGCTCGGGCGTCCGGGTCGGCACCCCGGCGATCACCACCCGGGGGATGAAAGAGCCGCAGATGGCCGAAGTGGCGAAGCTGATCGGCGAGGCGCTCGATCATGCCACCGACGACGCGGCGCTGCTGAAGGTGAAGGCGAAGGTGAAGGAGCTGTCGAGCGGCTTCCCGCTCTACCCGTCGCGGCTGGTCTGATCAGATGCGCTGTCCC
>JAGSPQ010000091.1 GCA_018262385.1 Myxococcaceae bacterium
TGCCGCTGCGGGTCCTGCTCATCCTCGGCACCGCCGGGTTCATCGCGCTCTTCATCGGGATCCCGCTGCTGGCGGTCTTCGTCCAGGCGTTCGAGAAGGGCCCGGGCGCGTACCTCGAGGCGATCAGCGATCCGGAGACGCTCAAGGCGATCCGCCTCACCCTGCTCACCGCGGCAGTCTCGGTCAGCCTCAACGTCGTCTTCGGGGTCGCGGCCGCCTGGCTGCTGGCGAAGTACGACTTCTTCGGCAAGGGCCTGCTCACCACCCTCATCGATCTGCCGTTCAGCGTCTCCCCGGTGATCTCGGGGCTGATCTTCGTGCTGCTGTTCGGAAGCCAGGGCCTGTTCGGCGCCTGGCTGTCGGCGCACGAGGTGAAGATCATCTTCGCGGTGCCGGGGATCGTGATCGCCACCACCTTCGTCACCTTCCCCTTCGTGGCCAAAGAGGTGCTCCCCTTGATGCAGAGCCAGGGCAACGACGCCGAAGAAGCCGCGCTCACCCTCGGCGCCAGCGGCTGGCAGGTGTTCTTCCTCGTCACCCTGCCGAAGATCCGCTGGGGGCTGCTCTACGGAGTGATCCTCTGCAACGCCCGCGCGATGGGCGAGTTCGGTGCGGTGTCGGTGGTGTCCGGCCACATCCGCGGGCTGACCAACACGGTGCCGCTCCACGTCGAGATTCTCTACAACGAGTACAACTTCGTCGGCGCGTTCGCGGTCGCCTCGCTGTTGACCCTGCTCGCGCTGGTCACCCTCGCGGTGCGCAAGCGGGTGGAAGCCAGAGCGAGGGCGGCGTGAGCGTCACCGTCCACGGGTTGAGGAAGCGGTTCGTGCAGGGAGACCTGCCCGCGGTGGAGGACGTCTCGTTCGTCGCTCCGTCGGGCGCGATCACCTCGCTGCTCGGCCCCTCGGGCTCGGGCAAGACCACCGTGCTGCGGATGATCGCCGGCCTGGAGGAGCCGGACTCCGGCTCGGTGAGCATCGAAGGGGTCGACTGCACCCGCACCCCGGTGCAGCGCCGCGGGGTGGGGTTCGTCTTTCAGGGCTATGCGCTGTTCGAGCACCTCGACGTGCGCGGCAACATCGGCTTCGGGCTGAAGATCCAGAAGGCGGCCAGGGCAGCGATCGACGCCCGGGTCGACGAGCTGCTGGTGCTGGTGGGGCTGAAGGATCTCGGCAAGCGGCTCCCCGCCCAGCTGTCGGGAGGCCAGCGGCAGCGGGTGGCCTTCGCCCGGGCGCTGGCGACCAGGCCGCGGGTGCTGCTGCTCGACGAGCCGTTCGGCGCGCTCGACACCCGGGTGCGGCTGGAGCTGCGCGACTGGTTGGGCGAGCTCAACGCGAAGACCCACGTCACCACCCTGCTGGTGACCCACGACCAGGACGAGGCGCTCGAGCTGTCGCAGCAGGTGATCGTGATGAACGAGGGCAAGGTCGCCCAGGCGGGCGCCCCGAACCACATCTACGACCACCCCGCCTCGCCGTTCATCGCCTCGTTCATCGGCAACGCCAACATCCTCAAGGGCCAGGTGAGCGCGGGAGTGACCGCGGTCGGCTCGATGGCGGTCTCCACTCCCCAGGGCGCGATCGACGGGGCGGTGAACGCCTTCGTGCGGCCGAACGAGGTGAAGCTCTCCAGAGCGGTCGAGGGGGCCGGAGGCGGCGAGCTCCCGCTGGGGAGGATCGAGGGGATCCTCCGGGTGGGTGGCAACGTGCGGGTGAACCTGCGGCTCCCTTCCGACGAGCGGATGACGGTTCACCTGCGGATGGCCGAGCTCGAGGCGCTGGGCGTGGGCGAGGGCGACCGGGTGCTGGTCGACATCGGGAGCGCCAAAGTGTTCATGGGGGACTACTCGATCTGAGCTTCCGCTCGGTGCTGGAGTCGGTCGGCCGCAAAGCAGCGTTCTTCAGGCGGCCAGGTCTGCCGCGGGCTGGGAGTGATCGACCAGCTCGACGCTTCGCCACGCCCCGCCCTGGAAGCGCCACCACAGCACCCCGGCCAGCACTCCGAGGTAGGCGATCAGCCAGAGCATCGCGCCCACGTCGCCGCCGCCGAAGTACTTCACCGTGACGTAGCTGCCGGGCACGAACACCAGCCAGGCGATCGCCAGCCGCGCCCAGAGGGTGAACGCGGTGTCTCCCGCCGCCCGCAGCGCCTCGGCGAGGGTGTTCACCGCCGCGTCGAACAGGCCCCAGCAGGCCGACAGCATCAGCAGCCGCTTGCCGATGGCGAGGAACTCGGTCGCGCCCGCGTCTTTGGCGAACGGCAGCAGCAGCAGGGTCGGGATCGCCAGGTAGGCCACCCCGACCACCGTCTCCCAGATCGCGCCGGAGATGAAGGTCAGCTTCACCACCCGCGGCACCTCGCCCCTGGCGTCGGCGCCGATCGCCTGACCGGTGAGGATCGCGCCCGCGCTGGCGAGGGCGAACGCCGGCATGAACGAGACGCTGCCGATCTGCAGCACCGACATCATCGCGGCGAGCGCGGTGGTCCCCAGCCCGGCGACCACCACGTTGATGAAGAAGTTGAACGCGAAGAACTCGAAGAACCAGTTGAGGCCGGACGGCACGCCGAACTTCAGCATCCGCCAGAACTCCAGCGCCTTCAGCTTCGGGACGACGGCGCCGACCTGGCGGCCCTGGACGAGGAAGAAGGCCAGCAGCCCGAGGAAGGCGATCGAGGTCGACAGGGTGCTGGCCAGCGCCGCGCCCGCCACGCCCATCGCCGGGGCGCCGAGGTGGCCGTTGATGAAGACCCAGTTGCCGAACACGTTGAGCACCATCGCCACCACGCTGGCGATCATCGGCAGCCGGGTGTTGCCCAGCCCCCCGTAGTAGTTCGCCAGCGCCTCGATCCCGATCGCCGCGCCTCCGGAGAGCAGCCGGATCACCAGGTAGTCGATCATCATCGCCCGCACGTCGGGCGCGTAGTCGAGCTCGGCAACCAGCGGCGCGACGCCGAGCACGCCGACGGTGCAGGCGACCTGAGTCAGCCCCGCCACCCCCAGCCCGTAGAAGCCGTACCTTCGGGCTCCCGCCAGGTCACCCTTGCCGAACAGCTGGGAAGAGAAGCTGGAGACGATGAAGCAGATCCCCATCGGGAAAATCAGGATCGCGAAGGTGTTCAGCGCCCCGGTGGTGGCGGCGGCGACCGCGCCCTCGCCCAGGTGGGAGACCATGATCGCGTCCGACACCCCGACCACCACCTGGCTCGAGCGCGAGATGACGATCGGCCACGCCAACAGCAGCAGCGCCTTGAAGGAAGGGATCGGACGGTCTGGCACGGACATGCGGAGCGAGCCCTCTTACGACAACCGCCCCGAATCCTGACCAACTGCCTTTTCCGGGCTTCAGTGCCCTACCAGCTCTTCGGTGCGCAGCACGTAGTCGAGCTGGACGAAGCCGCCGTCGCGGTGAACCTCGATCCGCGCGGTGGTGTTGGTGTCGACCAGCGCGATCGAATAGGCCAGCGGGGTGCCGCCTCCTCCGCCGTCGGGCCGGCGCGTCCGCTCGTAGCCCTCGGGGTACTGCTCGACCCGCCAGCTGCCCTGGGTGTTGAGGTCCACCATCTGCCAGGCGAGGTAGCCGGAGCGCCAGGCGATCGAGTCGTAGATCAACCGCAGGTGGAACTGCTCGTCGATCACCGTCGCGCCCGGCACCTTCGGAAACCACAGCGCGATCTGCTCGGTGGTCTGCGCCATCGGCGTGTTGAGCAGCTTGCCGATGTCCGCCTCGACGACCGGAATCGAGACCACCACCCGCGGCCCGTCGACCTGCAGGGTGTATGGGGGCCGGGTCCCGACCAGGCTGCCGCCGTCGATCGAGAGGGCGAACCCGTTCTTCTTCACCCCCTCGAGCACCTCGCCCTCGAGCGGCACCGGGCGATCGAGGGTGCGCACCAGCTCGGCCTTGCCCTGGAGCACCCGCGCGCCGCGAAACTCGGGGTAGGCGCTGAACACCGCGGTCTTCAGGTCGGTCGAGCGGTGGATCCGGGTGGCTCCGGCGTCCACCTCCACCGGCCGGGGCGGCGGGCGATCACACCGGCTGCAGCCACTGGCGACCAGCGCCAGCAGGCCCACCCACTTCCTCACGCCCGCTTCACCGCGTCGCGCCACTTGCTCAGGTGCGCGGCCCGCACCTCGTTCGACATCCTCGGCTTGAAGACCTTGTCGGCCTTCCACGACCGGCGAATCTGCTCGGGCGAGGTCCACAGCCCGACGCCGAGGCCGGCGAGGAAGGCGGCGCCGAGGCTGGTGGTCTGCGAGTTCTTCGGCCGCACCACCGGCGCACCGAGGATGTCGGCCTGGAACTGCATCAACAGGTCGTTCTCCACCGCGCCGCCGTCGACCTTGAAGGCGGGGATGTCGCGGCCGCTGTCGAGCCGCATCGCGTCGGCGAGCTCGAAGATCTGCAGCGCCATTCCCTCCAGCACCGCCCGGGCCAGGTGCCCCGAGGTGGTGGAGCGATCGATGCCGGCGAAGATCCCCCGCGCCTCCGGCCGCCAGTGCGGCGCGCCCAGCCCCGCCAGCGCCGGCACGAACACCACCGCGCCGGTCTCCTTCACCGTCGCGGCGAGCTTCTCGATGTCGGCCGCCTTCTTGATCAGCCCCAGCCCGTCGCGCAGCCACTGCACCGCGGCGCCGGCGATGAACGCGCTGCCCTCGAGCGCATAGTTGGTTTGACCTCCAACCTTCCAGGCGACGGTCGAGAGCAGGCCGGCCTTCGAGGCCACCGGCTTCTCGCCGACGTTCATCAACAGGAACGCGCCGGTGCCGTAGGTGCACTTCGACTCGCCGGGCGCGAAGCAGGCCTGCCCGAACAGCGCCGCCTGCTGGTCTCCCGCCATCCCGGAGATTGGAATTCCGTCCGGCAGCGCGCGCATTCCGCGGGTGAGGCCGTACAGCTCGGAGGACGCGGCGATCCGCGGGAGGATCGCGCGGGGGACGCCGAACAGCGAGAGCATCGCCTCGTCCCACTCGAGCGAGTGGAGGTTCATCAGCAGGGTGCGGCTCGCGTTCGAGACGTCGGTGACGTGGGTGGCGTGCCCGGTGAGCTTGAACACCAGCCAGGAGTCGATGGTGCCGAAGCACAGCTCGCCGGCGTCGGCGCGCTGCGAGGCGCCCTTCACGTGGTCGAGCAGCCAGCGCACCTTGGTGCCCGAGAAGTAGGGGTCGAGCACCAGCCCGGTGGTCTCCCGCACCCGCGCTTCTTCGCCGCGGGCCTTCAGCTCGGCGCAGTACTCGGAGGTGCGGCGGTCCTGCCAGACGATCGCCTTGTGGAGCGGCTTGCCGGCGCGGTTCCAGAGCGCGGTGGTCTCGCGCTGGTTGGTGATGCCGATCGCGGCCAGGTGGGTGGCCTTGATCCGCGCGTTGCGCAGCGCGCGGGCGATGGTCGACTCGACCGACTTCCAGATCTCGTCGAGGTCGTGCTCGACCCAGCCCGGCCTGGGGAAGAACTGGGTGAATTCCTGGTACGCCGTTCCCACCACCTGCACTTTCGAGTCGACCACCGAGACGTGGGTTCCGGTGGTGCCCTGGTCGATCGACAGCACGTAGCGCGCTCTGGCCATGGCGGGTCGTTTAGCCCGCCGGTATTCGAGCGGCCAGCCCGTCGAAGAATCCCGCCACCTCGTGAGCCAGCAGCGCACGGTCGTTGTCGCGGGGCAGGATGTGGAACCCGCGCCGCAGGGTGAGCAGCCTCGCCCGGGGCAGCGCGGAGACCAGCCGCTGGACGCTCCGGAAGTCGACCACGTGGTCCTGCTCGGCGGCGGCGACCAGCGTCGGGCAGTGGACCTGCGTCACCACCTGGCGGGCGTGGTCCTGAATCGTGAACAGGTCGTAGAGCCGGGCCAGCGGGTAGCGCGGCAGAATCGGAGCGTCGGCGCGCGCCGCGACGTCCTCGATGTCGGTGGTGCTCTTCTTCACCCACAGCCCGGTCCACTCGGCGATCGGCAGCCAGCGCAGCCGCCGCAGCAGCCTCCCGTCGAGCGGCCGCAGCTTCCACACCGGAGCCATCAGCGCCAGGCCGCTCACCCGCTGCGGGTGGCGGGCGGCGAGCAGCATCCCCAGCAGCGCGCCCATCGAGAGACCGGCGACGAACACCCGGGGAAAGGCCTCGAGCTGCTTCAGCGCTTGCTCGGCCGCGCGTTCCCAGTCGCGCCAGGTCACCCACGCCATCGCTTCCGGGCCGACGCCGTGGCCGGGGAGGCGAATCGCGTGGACGTGAAAGCCGCGGGCGGCGAGCGCCTCTCCCAGCGGGCGCACTTCCCACGGGCTGCCGGTGAAGCCGTGGATCAACAGCACCGCGGCAACTTCTTTTCCCCGAGGAGGACCGAGCGTGAATGAGGCGGTCTTCGCCTCGTCCATGGGTGTGACGGTCATGGTATGCACCTTCTCATGGCAGACAGCCCGAGCAAGCCTCCAGAAATCCAGCTGCAGATTCAGCTCGACGACGACGTCGCCAATGGCACGTACGTGAACATGGCCCTCGTCAACCACACCGAGACCGAGTTCACGCTCGACTTCATCTACGTGCAGCCGCAGCAGCCCAAAGCCAAGGTGCGCTCGCGGATCATCACCAATCCCAAGCACATGAAGCGGTTGCTGCTCGCCATTCAGGACAACGTCGCCAAGTTCGAGGCGCGCTTCGGGACGATCGAGATCACCGATCCCGACAACCCGGTGCACTGATGCCCGGTCGCGTCCTCCTCGCCGTCTGCCTGATGGCCAGCGGCCCGGCGCTCGGTCGGTGCAAGGCGGACGGGTTGCTGGTGTTTCCGACGCCCGGCTCGGTGATCCCGACCAACTCGCGCTTCATCCTCGAGGGTGCGGGCAAGGAGAAGAGCCGCCTCGAGCGCCTGTCGGCCAGTGAAGACCTGGTGCTGAAGGCGGCGGACGACGTGGTGATGGTGAAGGTCGGCAAGACCCGCGGGGTCGACTACTGGGTCAGCGACATGAACCGGGTGGCGGTGGTGCTGACGCCGACCAAGCCGCTGATGCCGCACCGCCAGTACACGCTGCTGATCGACCGGGTGCTGCCCGGCTACGAGGTGCTGAACGAGACCGGGATGCAGACGCTGACCTGGAACACCGGCGGCGGAGCGAGAGACATCAAGGATCCGAAGGACCCCCGGGTGACCGGGATCGACAAGACGCCGCCGAAGTACCAGGTGAAGCCGGCGGTGGCCGAGGGCTCCTACCGGAAGGAGAGCGACGGGCTGACCCGGTATTTGAAGCTGAGCACCACCCTCGCCGAGGAAGCGCCGGCCTACTTCGTCGTCTCGCTCAAGCGCTCCCGCGGGGCAACCAACGAGCAGAAGTACCCGGTGGCGATCAATGGTGGCGAGGCGAGCGTCGGCCACGATCCCTGTCACGGCAGCTTCACCTTCGAAGACGGGCGCGCCTACAAGCTGACGATCGAGACGTTCGACTCGGCGGGGAACAAGGCAGCGGAGGTGGTGAAGATCGAAGCGCAGGCGCCGCGGCCCGGGCTGCAGTGACGCGCGCCGCTACTGGTTGAAGGCGAGCGTCGCGATCGACTGGTTGAAGAGCACTTCCTGGGTCTCCTGGTTGCGCACCAGGATCGTCACCGACCACGGCTTGCGGGCGGCGTCGGAGGCGGGCAGGAACCCCTGAGTCAGATTCCAGACCTCGTTCTCGTGGAAGAGCACGTCGTTCCAGATCGACTCATACGCCGTCTCGCCGTCCTTGCTGACGACCTTGAGGACGATGTCCGTCTTCACCGTGCGGTTGGAGGCGCTGGTCACTTCGAGGTTGAAGCTGACCCGCTTGTTGGTCTGCAGCATCGTCGGGTTGACCGCCACCTTCGCGTCGAAGCTGTAGGTGATCACTTCCTCGGGGAGCTCACCCGCCTGTCCCCGGCAGCCCGTCAGCGCCAGCAGGAGAAACCCGAGAGTGACAGCCCCTTTCATCATGGAGGCTGCAACTGCGAACCGGGGGCCATTGCAGATCTGAACCGATCAGCATGGGCCCGGACCTGAATGTGAGGCTTGTTTGCAGCAAGTGGTGCACTCGTGCGGCTGCACTGGGAAGTGGAGTGAACACCCAGCGCGCCTCGACGATGTCCCTATTGTCGGAAGTGACACCTGAAGGTTGCGTCGCAAAATAAGACGCCCGCCGGCGCTGGAGGGAGCGCGGCGGGCGGTCGGTGCTGCGAATCGAAGTGGCGCTACGGCACGACCTGGATCGCCAGCTCCATCCCGGCGTGGTTGGAGCAGTGGAAGCCGTAGGTGCCCGTCACCGTGAACTGCTGCATGAAGTCGGTGGAGTGCGCCGTCAGCACGTTGGCCGGCCCACAGTCCTGCGCCGAGGTCGGGTGGGAGGTGCCCGAGATTCCGGTGATGCTGACCGTCTGGGTGGTCTTCACCTTGATGCACGCCTTGCCGTTGAAGGCCAGGCTGGAGAAGTTGAACGACGGCGAGGTCGCCGCGGTGAGATCGGTCGGAGTCGCACAGGCCCCCGCCGCGAAGGTCGACGCGCAGCCCGCCGCGCCGCCACCGGTGCCGCCACCTGCGCCACCGGCCGTACCGCCGCCTGCGCCACCGGCCGTACCGCCGCCTGCGCCGCCCGCCGTGCCGCCGCCTGCGCCGCCCGCCGTGCCGCCGCCTGCGCCACCCGCCGTGCCGCCGCCTGCGCCGCCCGCCGTGC
>JAGSPQ010000782.1 GCA_018262385.1 Myxococcaceae bacterium
CGATGATCCGGGCCTGGGCATGCGACTCGTCGGTGATGATCCCGCTCTGGCTGCCGGTGAAGCTGATCGCCGGCACCCCCAGCTCGTGGAGCGCCATCGACAGCAGCGCCATCGAGATCCGCTCGCCGCAGGTCAGCAGCATGTCGAGCTCGCGCCGCGGCGGGTCGGCGGCGATCTGCCGGGCCAGCCCGAGCAGCTCGTCGGTGGTGTCGCCCATCGCCGAGACCACCACCACCAGCTGGGTGCCTGCGTCCCGGCGCGCCTTTACCCGGGCGGCCACGAGGCGGATCTTCGCGGCGTCCGCGACCGAGGATCCGCCGAACTTCTGAACCACGATCGCTGACGACATTCTTGGAAGAGTGCGGCCTGCGCACCGCGCCCAAATACCCCACAGCAGGAACTGCGCCAACGCCGGCGACGAAAAAGGGTAGATCTGGGGTGAATGATCACCACAGTTCTATTGATGGCGCTGGGGGCAGCCCCGGCGTGGATCCCAATCAAGGCCAACGGCTTCAGCTTCGAGATGCCGTCGAAGGCCGAGCTGAAGACCGGCCCGGTCACCTGGCCGACCACCGGGCAGATGACCCAGACCGAGTGGACCTCGAAGCTCGACACCGGGGACAAGCAGCTCGACGTCCTCAGCTGCTACGAGTCGAGCGTCCCCACCGCGCGGCTGCTCGGCCTGATGCACGACACCTACTGCAAAGAGGACGCGCCGGGCCAACGCCGGTGGGATCGCACCGATCCGCCGACTCAAGCCAGAGAGTGCCTGCTGCTGAGCCAGGGAGCCGACGGCAAGCGGCGCACGCTGGTCAAGATCCTCGCGGTCGAGGCCAACGTCTGCGTGCTGCGCTCGTCGGCGCGAATCGACAAGCCCACCGACGAGGCGTCGCCCTCGATGCGACGGTTCGTCGACAGCCTGAAGCCAACGGGCAAGCAGACGGTGGTCTCCGCCACGCCCTGGGTGGCGATCAAGGGCGACGGCTTCAGCTTCGAGTTGCCGCAGAAGGTCGAGCCGAAGACCGCCGTGGCGGAAGACCCGAAGATCGGCAAGTTCAGATCGATCAAGTGGAAGCTGCGGGTCGCTGACGAGCAGTTCGACGTGCTGTGCATGAACGGCCCGAAGGTCACCGCGCGCGACTCGCTGAACCAGATCATGGGGATGTGCGGAATGGCCGGCGCCACCTTCTTCCGGACCACGCTGCCCAACGGCGTCACCGAGTGCTCCAACCTCGGGCCTCCGGTGGTCCTGCTGCGGTTCTTCCCGGCCGGCAACGAGGTGTGCATCGCCGGAGCGATGCGCGAGAAGGACGCGCTCAGCCAATCGGCCCGCCGGTTCGTCGACAGCTTCGTCCGGACGCCGTAGCCGGGAATGTTTCGCGCGTTGACACCGGGAAGCGGCTGTGGCTTCTCCAGCGCCCGATGACCTTCCGGACCCCCCGTTCATGATCGAGGTCGAGAACCTCACCAAGCGCTACCGGGATCGGGTGGCAATCGACGCGCTGAACTTCACCGTCGCCAAGGGCGAGATCCTCGGCTTCCTCGGCCCGAACGGCGCGGGCAAGTCGACGACGATGAAGATCCTCACCGGCTTCCTGCCTCCGACTTCCGGGCGGGCGAAGATCGCCGGGTTCGACATCTTCGAGAACCCGCTCGAGGCCAAGCGCCGCATCGGCTACCTGCCGGAGACGCCGCCGCTGTACCCGGAGATGTCGGTGCGCGGATACCTGGCGTTCGTCGCCCGGCTCAAGGGGCTGGGCGGCGCGAAGGTGAAGAGCGAGATCGACCGGGTCTGCGCCGCGGTCGGCCTGGTGCCGGAGATCGATCGGCTGATCCTCAACCTCTCGAAGGGCTACCGCCAGCGGGTCGGCATCGCCCAGGCGCTGCTCGGAGATCCGCCGCTGCTGATCCTCGACGAGCCGACCGAGGGCCTCGATCCGAAGCAGCGCGCCGAGGTGCTGGGGATGATCAAGGGGCTGGGCGGAAGACACACCGTCATTCTCTCGACCCACATCCTCCCCGAGGTGAAAGCGATCTGCGAAAAAGTGCTGATCATCCACCGCGGGAAAATCGTCGCCCACGACGCGATCGGCGCTGCTGCGTTCGAGCAGGGCCTCGACGAAACCTTCATCCGTCTCACTGCCGAGTAAGGAAGACCGATGCGCAACATCCTCACCATCGCGCGCAAGGAACTGTCGATCTACTTCACCACTCCGTGGGGATGGATCGGCGGCGCGGCGATGGCGTTCATCTCGTCGTTCTTCTTCATCTTCTTCCTCAACAGCTTCAAAGAGGTTCAGGACAAGGCGAAGATCAAGGGCTGGGCCAACATGGATCCCGACCTGGCCCAGATGCGAAACCTCACCGACGGGGTGATCGTCAACCTGTTCGGCTGGCTGCTGATCGTCACCCTGCTCATCGCCCCCTTCCTGGCGATGCGGCTGTTCGCGGAAGAGCGGCGGCAAAAGACGATCGAGCTGCTGTTCACCGTGCCGGTGCGGACGATCGAGATCGTGCTCGGCAAGTACCTCGGCGGAGTCGGCGCGATCTGCGCCACCCTGGGCGTCACCGTCGTCTACCCGATCATCCTCGGGATCTTCGGGGCCTCGCAGTCCGGCAGCGCGCTCGAGTGGTCGACGGTGGCGCTCGGGTACGGCGCGCTGCTGTTGTGGGGCGCGGTCTGCATGGGCGTGGGGATGTTCATCTCGGCGCTCACCGAGTCCCAGATGCTCGCGGCGGTGCTGACCCTGGTGGTGCTGCTGCTGTGGACGGTGGTCGGCGCGCTGGCGCCGAGCGCGGAAGAGCCGTGGCGCAGCGCGATCCGGTACGTCGCCTTCGACACCCAGCTGCAGAACCTGATGAGCGGCGTGCTGGATCTGAAGGCGATCGTCTTCTTCGTGTCGATCATCCTGCTCAGCGTGCTGTTCACCCACCGCGCCGTCGAAGCGCAGCGGTGGACCTGATGAAGACGATCGGAAAGATCAGCGGAGGCGTCGGGCTCTTGGTGTTGATCACCAGCCCGTTCACCCTCTTCCTCACCTCGGGTTCCTACCTCGCCGCCGGGATCAAGGCCGCGGTCGGGGCCGGGTTGATCCTGTTCTGGCTGTTGACCCGCCCGCCCCGCACCGACGTCGAGGTGAAGGGCACGATGGGCTCGAGCGCTCGCGCCGGGTTCTTCTATTCGTCTTCCGCGATGATGATCGTGGTGGTGGTCGGCGCGCTGGTGGGGCTGGGGCAGGACGTGGGATCTGACCCAACGGCAGATCCACTCGCTGGCGCCCCAGACGGCGCAGGCGCTCAAGGCGCTCAAGCGGCCGGTGAAGGTGCTGGCGTTCCTCCCCGGCGGGCACGCGGCGTTCGAGGAGTTCGAGCCGATCTTGAAGAAGTACGCCGACGCGAGCGACAAGTTCACCTTCGAGTTCAAGGATCCGTTCAAGACGCCCGACCTGGTCGCCAGATACCAGCTGCGCCAGGGCCAGCTGCCGATCGTCCTCACCCAGGGATCCGGCGCGGACGAGACGCACACCAACCTCAACTCGGACTCGCTGAACGAAGAGGCGCTCACCCGCGCGATCGTGAAGCTCAACACGGTGGGGACGCAGAAGGTCT
>JAGSPQ010000783.1 GCA_018262385.1 Myxococcaceae bacterium
TCCCTCCGCTCGATCTGGCGGGGCTGGGGGCGTTCTTCGGCCCCGACTTCGCCGGCGGCTTCGTCGACTACTACCAGACCGCCTCGCTCGGGCGGTACCAGCCGCACGTGACGCTGGCGCAGAAGGTGTTCTTCGATTCCTGCCCGCTGCCGGCGGCGACGTTCCCCACCTGCGAGGTCGCCCGGGGCGACGTCAACTCGCTGGTGGCCGGGCTCGACATGATGCGCGAGATCATCAAGCGGGCGAAGGCGCAGGGCACCGACTTCTCGAAGCTCGACGTCAACGGCAAGAAGGGCGTGGCCGACGGGTACGCCGACGGGGTGATGGTGCTGCTCAACGTGCCCTTCGGTGGGGTCGCGTTTCCGATCTCCTTCTTCAACCGCGACGACAACCTCAACGGAGGGACGGGCGGCGCCTTCGTGGTCGACGGGGTGAAGATCCCGCACATCGCGATCGCGGGGTATTCGAATCACTGGGTGATGATCCACGAGTTCGGGCACCTGCTCGGGCTGACCGATCTCTACGACGAGTCGAACCAGTACGACGGGCTGCACCTGAGCTGGATGGGGGCGTGGAGCTACGACTCGGCGATTCCGCTGCCCGACGCCGAGACGCGCTGGCGGCTGCGGTGGGCCAACTGGCACCAGGTGTCGGGCCGGCAGCGGGTGATCATCAAGCCGGTGGAGACGAGCGGCGAGGTGTGGCGGCTGGGCACCGGAGACGAGTACTTCCTGATCGAGAACCGCGGCCCCGGTGGCCGGTTCGATCGCGGGGTGTCGACGCGCGGGCTGGCGGTGTTCCACGTCGATCGGGGGATCAAGACGCTGAAGGGGGAGGAAGGGCGGTTCGTCGACCGGCTGCTCAGCTGCGTCAACTGCGATCCCTGGCACCCGTACATCATGTGGGTGCAGGCCGACGGGCTGTTCGACCTGCAGCTGAACGGCAAGCCCAACTCCGCCAACGATCTGTTCCGCGACGGCGACGAGCTGAAGCCCGCCGGAGGAGGCCTGCCGCTGAGCGCCGCCAACCGCCAGCTGTCGAGCAACTTCTACTCGGGGCTGACCTCGGGCTACGCGATCAGCGGGATCCGGGTGTTCGCGGACGACTCGATCGAGGTCACCTTCGAGGCGCCGTCCGAAGGGCAGTGCGGCGAGACGCTGTGCGCGGAAGGGGAAGGGTGTGCGCCGGTGACCTGCGCGGACCCGGGGCCTTCGACCCGGAGCGGCTGCGGCACGGTTCCGGGGTGGCTGGCGGCGCTGGCGCTGGGCGGGCTGCTGCGGCGGCGCCGGGCGGCTACTTCTTCCTGAACAGCGCCTCGGCGGCCGACAGCAGGTCCTCCTTCTTCTCGAACGATCGGGTCGCCCCGTCGCCCAGCTGGAAGAAGTCGCAGAAGTTGGCGTCGGTCTTGTCTTCCGGCACCTCGGCGAAGGGCTCCTTGCACCCCTTGGCCATGCTCTCGTCGTAGTGCCGGCAGTGAATGCAGGCGTGGAGCTCGGCGTCGCAGTGGGGGCAGGTCTCCCGCCGTCCCACCGTGTTGCCGACGATCTCGACCTTTCCGCCGCACCTTCCACAGCCGGGCATGGTCTTAGATATAACCCGTCTTTTTCACGGAGGCTTCACCTCGATGGCTTCGGCTCGCTTCGCCCTGCTCCTGATCGCTGCGTCCGCCGTTCCCGCCCTCGGCTCCGAGCCGCTGCCGCTTTCGCGGGACGAGTTCAAGATGTACCGGCACTACAAGGTCGCGATCGAGGATCCGCGCGTGCAGAAGATGAAGCCGGAGTCGCGCAACGCCGCGATCGCGAAAGACGCGAAGTACAAGCTCAAGGATCTGGTCGCCGTGATCGCCAAGGGCGACGAGGCCGGCGATCTGAAGGCGATCTGCGAGAAGAACCTCAAGGAGGCGCTCGAGGGCACCGATCTGAAGGGCCGGCTCGGCAAGCTCGAGGCGGATCTGACCGAGGAGCACGGCGTCGCCTACGTCCAGTGGATGAACGAGAAGCAGGAGGCGCTGCCGATCGAGGCGTCCGTCGCCGCGGCGACCGCGGTGGCCGCCTGCCCGGTGGTCTCGACCGTTCAGGTCTGGGCGATGGACAAGGCCAACCCGAAGGCCCGGGTGTTCCAGGGGCTGATCGGCGCGTCCTCGGCCGCCAACATCAAGGTCGACAAGGCGAAGGACTTCGCGGTCACCCGCTACATGCGGCTGTTCGAGAAGGTGAAGAGCGTCAGCAACGGCGACGACTTGAGTGGCGAGCTGGGCGAGGCGAAGGCCACCGGGCCGTGAGTGCTGGTTGTTGTCGCCGGCTCACGTTAGGGACCCCCGGGTGAGCCAGAGCAAGTCGTACAACCCGAAAGATCACTTCTTCAAGAAGGCCCACGCGGAAGGGCTGCGGGCGCGCTCGGCGTTCAAGATCGAAGAGATCGCCCACCGGTTCAAGATCTTCAAGAAGGGGCAGGCGGTGCTGGATCTGGGCGCCGCGCCGGGGGGCTTCCTGCAGATCATCCTCGGCGAGGTGGGCCCGACCGGAGTGGTGATCGGCGTCGACCTGGCGGCGATCCGCCCGCTCGGAAAGCCGAACGTGAAGACCGCGGTGCTCGACGTGCTCGCCGAGGACTTCGACGAGCAGCTGCGCGCGCTGCACCAGGGCCGGTTCGACGTGGTGGCCTCGGACCTGGCGCCGAAGACCACCGGCACCCGCAACACCGACGTGGCGCGCAGCCTGCGGCTGGCGGGCAAGGCGCTCGAGCTGTCGCAGAGCCGGGGAAGGCCGGGCGGGCACTTCATCACCAAGCTCTTCATGGGCGGCGACTTCGAGCAGTTCCGCAACGAGGTCCGGGCGGTCTACGACGAGGTGAAGGTGGTGCGCCCCGAGGCGACCCGGGGGGCCAGCATGGAGGTCTACCTGGTCGGGTTGAGGCGCAAGGCGTGAGCGCGCGAGGCTCCCCGTTCGGGGGATGCGCCGGTGGGCGGCGGGGTTACAACTGAGCCCTCCGATGGCCGCGGCCCCGAAAGAGAAAGTACGGATCCCCACCCGCGACCTGCTCAAGCAGCTGCCGCGGACGCTGCGGCTCGTCTGGCAGGCCGATCACTCCAGCGCGCTGGTGCTGGGGGCGCTGACCTTCCTCCAGGCGCTCTTCCCGGCGGGGCTGGCGTACGTCGGCAAGCTGATCATCGACTCGGTGGTGCAGGCGGCGAGATCTGGCGCCGAGGCCGATCAGGCGGTGGTCTTCA
>JAGSPQ010000784.1 GCA_018262385.1 Myxococcaceae bacterium
CTCGTCGATCTTCTGCGGTTTCTATGCCCTCACGCTCTGTGCGGGTGAGCCGACGCCTGCCCACCTCTATCAGGCTGCGCTGGCGATCTTCTTCGGCATCTTCTTCGACGGCTTCGACGGCCGGGTCGCCCGGCTGACCAAGACTCAGAGCCAGTTCGGGATGGAGCTCGACAGCCTCGCCGACGTGATCACCTTCGGGGTCGCTCCCGGGATGCTGGTGTGGCGCTGGGCGCTGCAGCCGCTGGGCTTCTGGGGGATCTTCATCAGCTTCATGTTCGCCGCCTGTGGTGCGCTGCGGCTGGCGCGCTTCAACGTCCTCGCCCAGAACAGCAGCCACGGGGGGGCCTCGAGCTTCTTCGTCGGGCTGCCGATTCCGCTCGCCGCCGGGGTGGTGATCTCGATGGTGATCGCCCAGCACTCCGCCCAGGGCGGGCCGCTGCCCGAGCTCGCCCGGGTTCCGGTCGCGGTGGCGATGGTGTTCCTCTCGCTGCTGATGGTCTCGACGGTGCGCTACCGCACCTTCAAGGATCTGAAGCTGTCGCGGAAGTCGGCGGTGATCGCAGTGGCGATCATCGCGGCCGGGATCGTGATCGCGACCCAGTCGCACCCGGCGTGGGTGCTGGTGGCGTACTTCTCGGGCTACCTGATCTTCGGCCTGGGCGAATCGGCGGTGCTGCTGGGCCGGTACGTGAAGCAGCGGCGCGCGACCGCGGCCGCCGACGTGCTCGACGAAGACGAGGACGAGAGCGACGCCAACGACGTCGACGACAGCGAAGTCCTGTAGTACCTGCGCTTCGGTGCGCATCGAGACCGTCTGCACCGGCGACGAGCTGCTGACCGGGCTCACCATCGACACCAACAGTCGGTTCTTCCAGACCCGGCTGCTGGAGACGCTCGGGCTCACCGTCGCCCGCAACACGGTGGTCGGCGACGTGCCGGACGAGATCGTCGAGGTGCTCGCCCAGGCCGCTGCCCGCAGCGACGCGGTGCTCGTCTGCGGAGGGCTGGGGCCGACCGCCGACGACTACACCGCCGAGTGCGCCGCCCGGCTGGCGAGGGTTCCGCTCGAAGAGCACGCCGGCGCCCGCGCCCACCTCGAGGAACGGTTCCGCTCGCGCGGCCATGCGCTGACCGCCAACAACCTGCGCCAGGCGATGGTGCCCCAGGGCGCCCAGGTGGTGATCAACTCCCTCGGCTCGGCGCCGATGTTCGTGCTGGGCGTCGGGCGCTGCACGCTCTTCTTCGTCCCCGGGGTGCCGAAGGAGTACGTCCACCTGGTCGAGAGCCAGGTGCTGCCGCGGCTGCAGGCGCTCGCCGGCCGCACCCCCTACGCCCGGCTCAAGCTGCTGAAGACGGTCGGGCTGCCCGAGTCGCACCTCGACGCGAAGGTGCGGCCGCTGTTCGCCCAGCACCCGAAGGTGACGTTCGGCTTTCGCACCCACGCGCCCGAGAACCACCTGAAGCTGATGGCGGTCGGCGACGATCCGGCGCAGGCCGAGGCCGCGCTCGCCGCCGCCGAAGCCGCCAGCCGGCAGGTGCTGGGCGACTACGTCTTCGCCGAGGGCGACCAGACCCTGGCGGGAGCGATCGGGGCGCTGCTGAAGTCGCGCGGAGAGACGGTGGCGGTGGCCGAGTCGATCACCGGCGGGCGGATCTGCGCGGCGCTGACCGCCGAGAGCGGCGCCAGCGACTGGTTGATCGGCGGGGTGGTGCCCTACCGCGAGAGCGCGAAGCAGCACTGGCTGGGGGTGAAGGCCGAGACCCTCGCCGCGCACACCGCGGTGTCCGCCGAGGTCGCCGCCCAGATGGCCGAAGGGGTGGCCGCCGGGCTGAAGGCCGACTGGGGGCTGGCGGTCACCGGCTACGCCGGGCCGACGGGCGGCGATGCGCGCAACCCGGTGGGGACGATCTTTCTCGCAGTGGCGAAAGGCGAGGCGCCCGCAACCGTCGAGCGACATCACTACGCATTCCCCAACGACCGAGACAGAGTGCAGCAGTTCGCAGCGTGGACGGCGATGGAGTCGCTGCGCCGCGCGATCAAAGGAGCAGCACGATGAGTGAGACGGTGGCGGACGGGCAGCCGCACCCGCTGGTGACGGCGCTGAAGCTGTTCACCTCGGCGTACCGGGTGGAGCTGATCCTCTTCGCCTTCACCTTCGTGGTGCTGTCGTTCTTCTCGTCGCAGCGCTTCCTTCGGCAGAGCGCGGCGCCGCACTTCGTCTACCAGGCCCAGGCGCTGATCGAAGGTCGGCTCGACATCGATCCCCAGGTGCTGCCGAACATCGAGGACTGGGCGTGCGTGCGCGACGTCGGCGGGGTGCCTACCCGCTGCACCCGGCCGCTGCTGCCGACCGACAAGTGGTACTCGAGCTTCCCCGCCTTCCCCGCGGTGGTGATGCTGCCGTTCGTCGCGATCCACGGCTACCAGTTCAACGACACCTCGTTCGGCGTGCTGTGGGCGGCGCTGGCGGTCGCGCTCTTCTATTCGCTGCTGCGGCTGATCGCGACCCAGGAGGCGATGGACGAGGATCCCAAAGAGCACATCGCGCTCGCGCTGCTGCTCGCGTTCGGCACGGTGTTCTTCTACTGCGCGATTCGCGGCGAGGTCTGGTTCTCGGCCGAGGTGATGGGGGTCGCCTTCACCTGTCTGTATGCGCGCAACGCGCTGCGGGCGCGGCGACCGGTGCTGGCCGGGTTGTTCTTCTCGATGGCGGTGATGACGCGGACCCCGCTGCTGTTTACCGGGATCTTCTTCGTGCTCGAGGCGCTGGCCCCCACCCGCGGCGCGCGGCTCGAAGAGCTCAAGGCGCTGGCGAAGAACTTCGCGGTGCCGGGCCGGAAGCTGGCGCTGTTCGCCGCGGGGGCCGCTCCGCTGGCGCTGGCGGGAGCGATCTTCAACCAGGTCCGCTTCGGCAGCTTCACCGAGTTCGGCCACCGCTTCTTCTACGAGAACCGGGTCAACCGGGACATCGACCTCAAAGGGTTGTTCCACTTCGACTACCTCGCCCGCAACCTCGACGCGGCGTTCCTCAAGCTCCCGAGCCTGACCACCTCGCCGTGGACCCTCTCGTACGACCCGTGGGGGATGTCGCTGCTGCTGACGTTGCCGCTGCTGGTGCTGGTCTTCGGATCGCCGAACAAGCCGCGCGCGTACCTGCTGGCGGTCGCCTCGGCGGTGATTCCGCTGGTCGTGTCGGCGATGTTCCCCGGGCAGGAGCTCGGCCTGC
>JAGSPQ010000785.1 GCA_018262385.1 Myxococcaceae bacterium
CCCTTCGGCGGGCAGCTACTACCTCGGCGCCTTCGTGGTCGGGGTGATCGGGCTCACCCTCTGGCACCTGATCGCCGGGCGGCGGCAGGCGCTGCGCGACGTCGCCAAGGCGGTGCCGGCGGGGGTCGCTCCGTGAAGCGCCTGCCGGCGCTCGCGCTGCTGCTGCTGATCGGCTGCGGCCCGGATGGCCCGCCGCAGGGCGCCGCCACCGCCGCCCTCCACGGCGCGGTTCACTTCGATCGCGAGCCGCTGACCCGAACCGGCAACCGGCTGCGGGTCCACCTCACCGACGGCAGCGGCCAGCCGGTGGCGGGCGCGACGGTGACGATCTCGGTGGTGATGGCGGCGCATGGCCACGCGGCGGCCGCCCCGGCGGCGCAGGAGCTCGCTGGCGGCGAGTACCTGTTCGAGCCGGTCAACTTCACGATGGCCGGAAGCTGGAAGGTGACCGTGACCGCCTCGAAAGGCGAGCTGAAGGCCGAGCAGGCCCTGGCGGTGATCTCGCCGTGAAGGTGGCCCGGCTGGCCGTCGCCCTCGCACTCGCGACGACCGCCGCCGAGGCCTCTCCCTGCTGCCTGTCGGCGAGCGCTTTCGGGGTCGGCCGGCTGGCGCCGTGGGAGAGCGCGGCGGCGATCAGCGGGGTCAGCGTGGCGGCCGCGGTCGGCTGGTGGGACGAGAGCGGGCGCTTCTACGGTGACGCCGCGGGCAGCTCGGACCTCGAGCTTCGGGTGCAGCAGGCGGCGGTGGTCTCGCTCGTCCCCGGAGTCGAGCTCTCCGGGCGGGTGCCGTGGGTGCTCAACCGCCGCACCGCCGACGGGCTGGCGGAGCTCGGCAATGGCGCCGGCGATGGAGCGCTGGGGCTGCGGGCCCAGCTCACCGAGGAAGGCGATCACGGGCCGCTGCCGGCGATCGCGCTCAACCTCGGCCTCACCCTGCCCTTCGGCCGCCCGATGGCGATCAGCCGCAGCCTGCTCGCCAGCGACGTGACCGGCCGCGGCGCGTGGGCCCTCGCCGCCTCGCTGTCGTTCGAATACGTGTCGGACCCCTGGTACCTGCAGGTGAACGCCGGCGGCCTGGTGCCGCTGCCGATGGCCAGCTACCTGCCGGGAATCAGCCAGCGGTTCGGGCCGGGGCTCGACCTCTCGATCGCCGGCGGGCGCGAGCTGACCTCGTCGCTGGTGGTGAGCGTGCTGGCCAGCCTCACCCTCGAGAGCGCGCTGGTGCTGGGAGACTCGGCGGTCGCCGGCTCCCAGGCCCACACGGTGATGGTGTCCCCTTCGCTCTCGTGGAAGTTCAGCCCGCACTGGACGCTGCAGGCGAGCGTGGAGAGCGGCGTGTTCCTCACCGGGTTCGGCGCCAACCGCCAGGGCCGGGCCGCGATCTCCACCGCGCTCCGGTACGGGTTCTTCTGAGCGGGCCCATGAACGGTTGGGCCTCGCAGGCGGGCGGTTCGTGGTACCACGCAGCTCGTCGACGACCACGGGGTGCTCATGAAGAAGAAGCATCTGGATGATCCGCTCCACGCGCTGTGGCACGGCGATGCGTTGGAGATCGAGAAGGTGCTGAGGTCGAAGGTCGACCTCAACCGGAAGGACCCCGAGGGGCGGACGCTGCTGATGGAGGCGGTGCTCGAGAAGCGGCTCGACATGGCGAAGCTCCTGCTCGATCACGGCGTGGATCCGAACCTCGAGGATCGCGAAGGCGCGACCGCGCTGCACTTCGCCGCCCAGGCGCACCTGCCCGAGCTGACCCAGCTGCTGCTCGACAAGGGCGCGAAGGTGGATCCGAGGGATCACCTCGGCAACACGCCGCTGTTCCGGGCGCTGACCACCTTCCGCGGAGACGCCGAGGGGAACGCGATCTGGGCGCTGCTGCTCGCCGGGGCGGATCGGAAGGTCAAGAACACCCACGGCGTGTCGCCCGAAGACGTGAGCCGCGGCGTGTCGAACTACGACCTGGGCCAGTTCTTCCGCTGACGCGGCTGGCGCTCGCGGCACGGGCTTTGCGGCACTCCCCGGTGGATGCTCCGCACCGCTCAGCAACGGCGGGCGAGGGCGTACTTGGTTGCGCTCCTCGTCTCTCTCCTCGTGCACGTGGGGCTGGGGGTGCTGTCGGTGCTCGGGGTGGATCACTCCCCCCCGCCGCCCGCGCCCCCGCCTTCGACCGACGAGTGGCTGATCGTGGAGGTGATGCCGGCCCCGCCGCCCCCGCCGCTGCCTCCGCCGATCGAAGCCGAGTCACCTGACCGTAACCGGAGCCTCCCGACCCAGCGCTCGAGGCCGACCCGGCCAAAGGAATCCCCGCGCGGCATCGACGAAGGGCCGGTCGCATCGGACGCGCCCCGCGCAAATGCAGCACCTGGCGGCGATGCGCCCTTCCTGGTTCCCGACTCGAGCCTGTCGCCCCAGGGCGAGGTCGAGGTCCCCAGCGGCCACGGCCGCACCCTCTTCCCCGACGATCCCTCGCTGACCCCGGAGGCGCAGCGCGCCGAGGAGCAGCGCCGCGTTGAACGGCGGGTCCAGGGCTTCGCGCAAGACGACCTGGCGCAGGCGCGCGCGCAGAGCGGCGTGCCCCACCCGTACTTCGCCGGCGTGCGCGACTGCGCCCGGGCCGAGCTGGAGAAGCGGGCGAGGGAGGAAGGCGTCAAGGCCACCCTGGGGCAGTTCGTGGGGGGAATGGGCCACAAATACGGCGAGTCGGTGCGCAGCTACGGCAAGAGCGGCGATCCGGACCTCGAGGCCTCCGGCAACCCGGTCAAGACGCCGGATCCGGTCGGCGGCAACCAGAACGAGCTCTCCGGGCCGATGGCGAACTCCGGCGAGACCCAGCTGGCGCTGCGCCGCAACAAGCCGCTCGTCTCCCTCACGCTCGAGCTGCGGCAGTTCAAGGACGGCCGGCCCCTGACCGCGGTGGTGATCCACGCTTCCGGCGATCCGAAGTTCGACGCGCTGGTGCTCGAGACCTGGCCGTCGGTGATCGCGCAGCGCGGGCCGCCTCCCCCCAGCGCGTTTCACTCCGAAGAGCTGCTCAGCATCTGGACGGTCGAGGGCTGGCTCGGGATCCCGAAGAAGCTCGAGGCGGTGACCACCTACCTGCCGATGCCGTTCGAATCGGACAAGCTGCTGGCGGCCCTCAGTGCGGAGGGCCTCCACTACGAGTTCCGCGCCCGGCTGGTGCGGGTGTACTGACGGGCCGAGCTCCACCGGCTGCCGAGCCGCACTCAGT
>JAGSPQ010000786.1 GCA_018262385.1 Myxococcaceae bacterium
TTCCACGCGTCGTCGGGGCTGCAGTCGCTCTCGTCGATCGGGGCCCGGGGCACGGTGACGATCTGGGGCGCCTGCTCCGGAGCGGCCCTCGGAGGGAGCGGCGCCAGCTCGGGCTCGCTCTCGGCGACCGGGGCGGGCTCCGCGACCGGGGTGACGATCTCGATCGGCCGGTCGACCGCGGGGGTGGGAGGGGGCAGCAGCTCGACCGGCTCGGGGCCCCAGCTGCGGCCGTAGAGCCAGAGCCCGCCGCCGAGGAAGAAGAGCAGCAGCAGCGCCAGCGCCAGCAGCGGCCAGCGATCCTGAAGCTGGGCCGGCTGGGTGTCGGAGCGGACCCGCTCGGGCAGCCGGGAGGTGATCGCCGCGTAGGTGGCGGCCTTCTCGACCAGGACCACCGGGCCGGCGCTCGCCGCGGCCGCGGGCGCCGCCAGCAGCGGGTTGGGCGCCTGGCGGGTCGACTGCTCGCGCAGCTCGCGCAGGATGCGGGTCACCGTCTGGCGGGCGACATCGGCGGAAGCCGGGCGCTTCTCCGGATCCTTCTCCAGCAGCACCGCCACCAGGGCGTCGAGCGACTCGGGCAGGCCGTTGACCCGGGAAGAGAGGCGGGGCGGCGCCTCGTAGACGTGCTTCTTCATCAGCTCCATCACGCTGGGGGCGGTGAAGGGCAGCTCGCCGGCCAGCATCTCGAACAGCATCACCCCGACGCAGTAGAGGTCGGTCTGGGGAGTGGCGGCCAGGCCGCGCGCCTGCTCGGGGGCGATGTACTCGGGGGTGCCGGCCATCAGCGAGGACTTGGCGCCGACCTCGCCGACCATTCCCTCGAGGGCGACCGGGGCGTGCTTGGCGAGGCCGAAGTCGAGCACCTTGACGTTGCGCTCGCCGCTGGTGGCCAGCGAGAGGAAGACGTTGCTGGGCTTCAGATCGCGGTGGACCACTCCGGCTTTGTGGGCGGCGCCCAGGCCCGAGAGGATCTCGTCGATCAGCGGCAGGGCGCGGGCGGGGGACATCGCGCCCTCGCGGCCCATCACCGCCTCGAGCGGCTCTCCCTCGAGGAACTCCATCACCATGTACTGCCGGCCGTCGGGGAGGTTGCCGAAGCCGATCACCTCGATGATCCCGCGGTGCTTGATCGCCGAGAGCGCCTGGGCTTCCTTGAGGAAGCGATCGGCCTGCTCGGCGTCGCTCATCATCTCGGGGCGGACGACCTTGATCGCGACCCGGCGGCCGATCAGCGGGTGCACCGCCCGGTAGACGATGCCCATCCCGCCGGCGGCGATCGGCGCCTCGATCACGAACTCGCCGACCTTCTGGCCGATCAGCGGGTCGGTGCCGGGCGCCGGTTGGTCGAGCTGAATCGGAAGCGGCTGGGTGCTGGTCATCGGAATCTAGAACCCGGAAGAGAGCACGAGTCCGGCTCCGCCTGGAAATGGCGCGGGAGCGAGGGTGGTCTTCTGTGGGCCGCTGCCGAGCACGAAGAGGGTCACCGCGGTGGTGGCGGCGATCGCCCCGACGACGAGGCAGGCGACCGCGGCCGAGCTCTTGGCGTCGATCGCCTTGGCGGTGGAGAGATCGCCGGGGGGGATTGCCTTGTTCGCGTCGAGGCGGGGTTGGAGGGAGGAGGCGTCGCCCGAGACCGAGAGGGCAAGGCCGCCCGAGGCGCCCAGCGAGAGGACCGCGAGGCCGGCGACGACGAAGGAGGTCATCCGCATCGGGGCGATGCTCTCGTCCGGGGGAGGAAGCGGCGGTTGGCCGATCCCCGGGATTTCCACGTTGCCGGGGGCGGGCTCGGGTTTGGGGACCACCGCGACCGGGGGAGGAACCGGCTCGACTGCCGCTTGCACCGGCGGAGCGATCGGCAGCGTCGCCAGCTTCAGCGAGCCGACGAACTCCTCGAGCTTGGCGCGGGCGACCGGGACCAGCTTCACTCCTTCCGGCTGGGTGAACTTGAAGAGGTCGGTCTGGCGCTCGACGACGCCGTCGACGCGCACCACGTTGGCGAGGAGCTCCCACTCGCCGGCCCGGCCGCCGCGGCGCAGCTCGATCCGCATCGCGTGCGCGGAGGAGGTGTGGTCGGCGATGTACGAGAGGCACTTGTAGAGGCTCTCGGCGGTGCAGAAGGCCTGGCCCTTCTTCTTCAGCTCGGCGTCGACGTCGCTGGGGGAGGCGATGTCGACCTTGCCGACCGAGAGCACGATGCCCGGCAGCAGCGCGGTCAGCTCTTCGCGGTCTTTCTTCGAGTCGACCCCTTCGAGCACCAGGGGGTGGACCGCGATCCGCGGGCGCTGCGCGTCGGCGAGGGCGGTGGTGGCGACGAGGAGTGCGACCAGCAGGGTGGATTTCATCGGCAGTCGAACTCCTGGAGGGCGGTGTCGGCGCTGCCGGAGTTCCGGGGGTCGCGCTGGTATTTGGGCCAGTGGGCGGTGGTGTCGATGCCCTTCGAGTCGACGATCACCGAGTAGAGGGTTCCGGTGCGGGTCACCGCGTAGAGGACGCCGGCGCGGCCGAGGAGCTTGTTGCCGTTGGTGTCGCGGGAGCAGTCGAGGGTGAGCGAGGCTTCGAACTTCGAAGCCGAGGGTTCGAGGATTGCGCTCCATTCGGGGGCGGAGGGCGAGGCGAGGCTCCAGGAATGGAGCTGTTGGGTGCCCACGGTGGTGGTGTCTGCGACGGCGAAGATGCGACCGCCTTCGCCGAGCACCGGGGACGCGAGGTGAGTTCCGGCCACGGCCGGGAGGATCGCGGTGGTGCCGCCGTCTGTACCAAACTGCTCGAGTTGGGTTCCTCGGCCAATCCAGACAGCGCCGCTGGAGTTAATCAATGGCCCGGTCGGTTGCGCGATGTTCTGGTTCCAATCAAAGGACAACGAGGTGCCAGTGGTGGCGGAGTAGAGGGTGTTGGTCTGACCGCCGGCAAGTCGGGCGCCAACCAAACGATTTCCACTTAGAGCCGAAACCTGGCCAAACCCCGCAGCTCCGAGGTTTCCGGCGTCCCACCCATTGCCTGTGCGTTGCGACCAACTTGGGACGGAACCGGAACCGACGTAGTCCACCCCCTGCAATGTTGGCTGCTTGTCAGAATAGGTCAGCAGATTCCCCGACACGGTGAGGTTCCCCGGGAAAGGAACTTCGGCAACTTGGGATACGGGAACGTCGGCGCATTTGCTCACCCCGGCCTGGGGCCTGACCAACCGCAACTGATTGGTGCCGGCTTGAAACACGGCGCTG
>JAGSPQ010000787.1 GCA_018262385.1 Myxococcaceae bacterium
CGATTCCCTGGATCGTGGTCGGGGCGCTGATCGCGCTCGGCCTGGGGATCTTGATGGCGGTGAAGGCCACCCGTCAGAAAGACCCGCTGCCTTAGCCACCGCGCGCGCGAGTCGGGCGGCGTGAAAAGGCGGGCGCGGGGCGCTGTCTTCCAGTCATGACCCCCTCGATGCGGTTCCAGCCTTCCAGTCTCCGGGCGCATCGCGTATCTGCCTGAGCTGTCCTGCGAGGTGGTTCCTCCGTGCCCCTGAAGACCTGCATCAGTGACGACGAGCTGGCCGGGTGGGTCGACGGGCAGCTCACCGCCGAGCGGGTGTCGCAGGTGGAGCAGCACCTCGGAGACTGCACCACCTGCCGGGTGGTGCTCTCGGAATTGGCGCGGACCTCCGAGTCGCGTCCCCAGGCCGGAACCCTGGGCCGGTACGTGTTGCAGGAGAAGGTCGGCGCGGGCGGGATGGGCACCGTCTACGCCGCGTGGGATCCGACCCTGGGCCGCAAGGTCGCGGTGAAGATCCTTCACGAGGCGCAGCGCGCCCAGCGCTTCGTCCACGAGCGCGAGATCCTCGCCGGGCTCGAGCACCCGCACATCGGACACCTGCTCGACGCGGGCGAGACCGCCGAAGGGCGCCCGTACTTCGTGATGGAGTTCGTCGACGGCCAGCCGATCGACCAGTTCTGCGACAGCCGCAAGCTGTCGACCCGGCAGCGGCTCGAGCTGATGCTCCCGGTGTTCGCGGCCGTGACGTACGCCCACCAGCACCTCGTCGTCCACCGGGACCTCAAGCCGGGGAACATCCTCGTCACCGGCGAGGGGGTGCCCAAGCTGGTCGACTTCGGAATCGCGCGGCTGCTCGAAGACAGCGCGGGGCTCACCATCACCGGGATGGCGCCGATGACGCCGGCCTTCGCCTCCCCCGAGCAGGTGCGCCGCGAGCCGGTCGCCACCACCTCCGACGTCTATTCGCTCGGAGTGGTGCTCCACGAGCTGCTCACCGGAGTCGATCCCTACGCCGTCGCGCCGGGCAACCTCGAAGCGCTGCTGCAGGCCATTCGGGAAGGCGAGCTGCCGCCCTGCAGCGCCGCCCTCGCCCGGGCCAGCGACGACGCAGTGACCCGCCGAGCCCCCTCGCGCGACCGGCTGCGCCGCGAGCTGGAAGGGGACGTCGAGGCGATCGTGGCGATGGCGCTGCGCAAGGAAGCGAAGGACCGCTACCGCTCGGTGCAGGCGCTGGAGGACGACGTCCACGCGCATCTCGAGGGGCGGCCCACCCTCGCGCGCAAGAGCAGCACGCTCTACCGCGCGGTGAAGCTGATCCGCCGTCACAAGACGAGCGTCGCGGCGATCGTCGCCGCCTTCCTCGCGCTGGCTGCCGGCCTGGTGGCGACGCTGTGGCAAGCGCGGCGCGCCGAGCGCGAGCGGGACCTCGCCCAGCGGCGCTTCGAGCAGGTGCGCACGCTGGCCCACTCGGTGCTGTTCGACTACCACGACGGGATCGCCGACTTGCCCGGGTCCACTCCGATGCGCGAGCGGCTGGTGAAGGACGCGCTGACCTACCTCGACTCGCTCTCCACCGAAGCGCGCGACGACGCGTCGCTGCGCCGCGAGCTCGCGCAGGCGTACCTCAAGGTCGGTGACGTGCAGGGCGACCCCTTCGGCGCGAGCCTGGGCGACACCACCTCCGCGAAGGCCGCCTACCTCAAGGGCCGGGAGATCGCCGAGGGCGTCCTTCAGTCGGCGCCGGGCGACGTCGCCGCCCGCAAGGTGGTGGCGTCCAGCCACGAGAAAGCCGCCGCCATCCTCGAGGTGAGCGGCGAGCTGCGCACCGCGCTGGCCGAATACGAGCAGGCCCGCGCGCTCGACGAGGCCCTGGCCACCGAGCGGCCCGAGGATCTCGATCAGCGCTTCACCCTGTCGAGGGACTACCTGTCCCTGGGCCAGCTGCTCGTCCAGCTCGGTGAGCTCGACGCGGCCGCCGTGCGGCTGGAACAGGCGCTGGCCACCCGGGTGGCCCTGGTGCCGCTGCGGCCCGACCTCCAGACCCGCCGAGGGGTCGCAGTGGTGCACCTCTCGCTGGGGGACGTGCGCAAGGAGCAGGGGAAGGTGAAGGACGCGATCGCCCACGCCGAGGAAGCCGAGCGGCGCACCACCCCACTGCTCGCCGAGCAACCCAACTCGACCGACCTCCGGCGCCTCCAGGCGACGGTGTGGTCCCGGCTGGTGACCCTCTACCTCCTCGACGGACAGCGCCCGCGTGCGCTCGAGATCGCTGCCCGGCCGCTCGCCCAGGCGCGCAAGGATCTCGCGCTCGACCCGAAGAACTCGGTCGCCCGTCGAGATCTGGTGGTGGCGCTCGATGGGCTGGGCTCCGCTCAGTCCTCGGCGGATCTGCTCGACCTCGCCGCCGCCTCGAAGAAGGAAGCGCTGAAGGTGATGCGGGCGCTGAAGGACGAGGACCCCTCGAACCTGCAGTCCCGACGAGACCTGTGCCAGGTGCTCGCGGGCGCGGCCTACACCGACCTCAGTCGCGAAGACTGGAAGGCCGCCGAAGCCGGCTTCAAAGAGCTGTTCGAAGAGACCACCGCCCTGCTCAAGCTCGACGCAGAGAACCTGACCGTCCAGGAATCACGCGCCGACTCGCACAACGGACTCGCCTACGCGCTGGCAGGCAACCGGCTCTTCGAGGAAGCCGTCGCCGAAAACCGCCGCGGGTTGGTGGAGATCGAGGCCGTGCTGGGCAAGAGCCCGGACCTCGGCCGGCTGGGCAACCGCCGGGCCCTCTTCCTCGCTTCCGAAGGCGAGTTCCGACTCGGGCAGGCGATCGCTCAGCCCAGCAAGCGGGCCTGGAAGGTGGCGCAACAGACTCAGCAGGTGGCGCTCGACGCGTTCGATGCGCTCGAGAAAGAAGGAGCGCGCGCCGGCAGCACCGATGGCGCCCGGAAGGACACCGTCGCCGGGTTGGCGCGCTGCGCAAGAGAGCTCGGCGGGCCGTGAAAAGTCGGCGCCCCCGGGCTGTCTCCTGATTGGTAGCCAGCACCCGGTAACCGTCGTCCTCACCTTCTTCAGGGATCTGCCAATGAAAGCGTTCGCTTGCGCCGTGTGCGCCCTCGCCCTCACCGCCTGTGAGCTCGAACCGGAGCCCGTGCGGGATGCCGGGACGAAGAGCCCCACTCCGACCACCCTCGTCGCCGGCGGCTCCTGCCCGAAGTCG
>JAGSPQ010000788.1 GCA_018262385.1 Myxococcaceae bacterium
TTTCTTCTGATTGCGAAGAGACCCGGGGACATGGGAGTAGGGGGGTGAATGCACAAGCCGGCACGCATCCTGGTGGTCGACGACGACGGCGCAGCGCGCAAGGCGCTGATGGAGCTGCTGACCGGCCGCGGCTACGAGGTCGACATGGCGGTCGACGGGGTCGCGGCGCTGGAGCGGATCGTCGAGCTGCCGCCGGATCTGGTGGTGACCGACCTCGACATGCCGCGGATGAACGGGATGGAGCTGCTCCAGGAGCTCCACGGGCGCGACCCCGAGCTGCCGGTGATCGTGGTGACCTCGGCCTCCGAGCTGCGGTCGGCGGTGACGGCGATGCGGGCGGGCGCGGCGGACTACATCACCAAGCCGGTGGAGTTCGACGATCTGCTCGTCTCGGTCGAGCGCGCGATCGAGACCCGGAACCTTCGCCTCGAGAACGAGAACTTCCGCCGCCAGGCGCGCGAGCAGCACGACGACGGGCTCAAGGGCCTGCTCGGCAGCAGCCTGGTGATGCAGAAGGTCTACCGGCTGGCGCGGCAGGTCGCTCCCTCGCGGGCGACGGTGCTGATCACCGGCCAGAGCGGAACCGGGAAGGGCGAGCTGGCGCGGGCGCTCCACCAGATGAGCCCCCGGGCCGAGAAGCCCTTCATCACCCTCCACTGTGCCGCGCTGGCCGAGACGCTGCTCGAGAGCGAGCTGTTCGGCCACGAGAAGGGCTCGTTCACCGGCGCCGAGCGCAAGCGGGTGGGGCGGTTCGAGCAGGCGAACGAGGGCACCCTTTTCCTCGACGAAATCGGAGAGATCCCCCCCTCGACCCAGATCAAGCTGCTGACCGTGCTGCAGGAACGCCGGTTCGAGCGGGTGGGCGGCAACGAGTCGGTGAAGGTCGACGTGCGGATCCTCGCCGCCACCAACCGTGACCTGAAGGCCGACGTGGCGGCGGGCCGGTTCCGCGAGGATCTGTTCTACCGGCTCAACGTGGTGACGATCGACGTGCCGCCGCTGCGGCTGCGCGGCAGCGACATCCTCACCCTCGCCGAGCACTTCCTCCACAAGTTCGCCCTCGAGAACCACAAGCAGGTCGAGGGCTTCACCGCCCGGGCGAAGACCAAGCTGCGCAGCCACCGCTGGCCGGGCAACGTGCGCGAGCTGGAGAACGCGATCGAGCGCGCGGTGGTGCTGTGTGAAGACCGGCTGATCGACGCCGACCACCTGCCGTACTCCGCGCCGACCACCGAGAGCCTGACCGGGATCACCATCCCCGGGGCGACCCTCGCCGAGCTCGAGCGGTTCGCGATCGTCAAGACGCTCGAGGCGGTCGAAGGGTCCACCGCCCGCGCCGCCGAGATGCTCGACGTCAGCGTCCGCACCGTCCAGTACCGGCTCAACCAGTACGGGATCGGCAACGACGGCAAGTCGGAGTCGTAGCCTTCTACCTGGTGAGCAGCTCTTCGAGCACCCGGGCCAGCTCGTCCACCTGCACCGGCTTGGTCAGGTAGCGGTAGAAGCCGGCATCGTTCACCCGGGTCGCGTCTCGCACCATCGCCGCGGCGCTCAGCGCGATCACCGGAATGTCGCGGGTCTCGGGCCACTCCCGCAGCTTCCGGGTGGCCTCGAAGCCGCTCATCCCCGGCAGGTTGATGTCCATGATCACCACGTGCGGCTTGCGCGCGCGCACCAGCTCGATGCCGATCTCCGCGGTGGGCGCGGTCGCCAGATCGACCCGCTCGAAGTCCCCAATCAGGTCCTTCATGAAGGCGATGTTCGAGGGGTTGTCCTCGATGTAGACGATCGAGTACCGGGGGCCTTCGCTGCCGGTGAGCCGGGCGCCGCCCACGTTGGCCTGGGGCGCGGCGACCACCCGCACTCCGGCGGTCGGCTGGTGCACCGGCAGCTCGATCCAGAACTCGGAGCCCTGGCCCTCGGTGCTGCGAAAGCCGGTGGTGGCGCCCATCAACTGGGCGAGCTGGCGGGTGATCGCCAGGCCGATGCCGGTGCCTTCGATCGGCCCGGTCTCCTGGCCCGCGCGGTGAAACGGCTGGAAGATCCTCTGCTGCTTGTCGTCGGCGATCCCGATGCCGTCGTCGATCACGCTGACTCGCACGTGGGCGCCGCTGACCGCCGCGCGGAAGATCGCCGTGCCCCGCTTGCGCCCGTACTTGATCGCGTTCGAGCCGTAGTTCATCAGGATCTGCTTGAGCCGGGTGCGGTCGGCGCGCACGTTCGGCAGCTCGTCGGGAACCGGCGCGACGGTCAGCTCGATCTCGCTGCGCGCCGCCATCGGCTGCAGGGTGGTCTTCACCTCGGGCAGCACGTCGCGGATGTTGACCTCTTCGGGCGAGACCGAGACCCGGCCGGCCTCGACCCGTGCCAGGTCGAGCACCTCGTCGATCAGCCGCAGCAGGTGCTCGCCGCCTTTGAGCACGTGCTCGATCCGCTCGCGGTGGCGATCGGGCAGCGGGGTCTTCTTGTCGCGCTGCAGCAGCTGGGCAAACCCGAGGATCGCGTTGAGCGGCGTGCGCAGCTCGTGGCTCATCGAGGCGAGGAACTCGCTCTTGGCCGAGCTGGCCCCTTCGGCGAGCGCGCGGGCGCGCCGCAGCTCTTCTTCGTGCACCACGTCGTCGGTGACGTCCCAGATCGTCATCACCCAGCCGCCCTCGGCGGTGCGGCGATCGACCAGGCGCAGGTTGCGGCCGTCGGCGGTCTTCACCTCGAGCGCTCCGGCGGGCGCGCGGTGGTAGCTCAAGAACCGGGTCCGCAGCTCGTCGCGCGAGGTGTCGCGCAGGTCGAAGGTGCCGGCGGCGAGGTTGGCGTCGATCAGCTCCTCGAACGAGCGCCCGACGATCTCGCCGGTCAGGTCCTTGCCGAGCAGCTGGCGAACGGTGCTGTTGCAGAGCACCAGCTTGTCCTGGGCGTCGAAGATCGCGAACGCCCCGGGGATGCTCTCGACGGCGCTCAGCAGGTGCTGCTGGACGCGGCGGATCTTCAGCTCGCTCTGCTTGCGATCGGTGATGTCGCGGATGCTCGCCGAGGTCAGCCGCTGGCCCCCGGTCGACAGCGGGCTCAAGCTGATCTCGATCGGAAACTCGCTGCCGTCCTTCCTGCGGCCGAACAGCGACAGCCCTGTGCCCATCGGCCGCACCTTGGGCGCCCCGGAGAAGCCCGAGCGGTGGCCCACGTGGCCGCCCTGGAACCGCTCGGGGATCA